>JAWWAN010000433.1:0-3933 GCA_033721675.1 Rhodothermales bacterium
CCCACGCCCGTCTGCCCCGAGCAGGATGACCCCCCCCGTCGCGCCGTCTCCCTCCCGATTGCGGACCTGCTCGTACATGCGCCGGAGGTGCCTGCTCGCTGCCGCCTCGGGGTCTGCGCCGGCCTGGACGGCGTCGGTGGCGCGGCCGCAGAGCAGCACGGTGGCGATGGCCTCGCCCCAGCCGGTGGCGCTGGCAGCCGCGTGCGCGGCGGCGTAGAAGCCGCAGCCCGGCAGCGGCGTATCGCCGATGCGCCCCGGCGGCCGGAGCGGGGTGCCACCGGTGGAAGTGGCCGCCGCCAGACGCCCCGCCCCATCGCGCACGACGCACCCGACCGTCCCGCGAGGCGCCAGGAAGGGATGACTGGGATGATAGCCGGCCTCGCCGCGCAGGCGCTCGTAGCGTTCCTGCTCGCGCGCGCAGACCAGCGCCGCGTTCTCGACGAGGGTGAATCCTTCTGCGTCTGCGAACGCCTCGGCGCCCTCCCCCGCGAGCAGACGCACCGCACCGCCGCCGGCGTCGAGCAGTCGACGCGCCACGCGAACGGGCTGCGGCAGGCGTCGCACCGCCGCCACCGCGCCGAAGCGGAGCGTCGACCCGTCCATCACGCCGGCGTCCAGTTCCACCGTCGCGTCGAGGGTGAGGACGGCGCCGCGCCCGGCGTCGAAGGCGCCGTGCGCCTCCATCGCCGCGACGGTCTCGGTGGCCGCGTCGAGGGCCGGGGCCCCGTCAGCCAGCAGCGCCCGGCCCCGGTCGAGCGCCTTGCGGAGGCCGTCCCGGTGCGCGCCGACCTCGGCGTCTGGAATCGCCCAGGCTCCTCCATGGATGAGCAGGCAGGGTCCGGCGGAGGCGGTCGATCCGCTCTGGAGGCGCATAGGCGGCGGGTGCGAGGGGTTCATAGAGCCGGGGTGCGCCAAGGTATCGGATTCCAGAGAATTGCACCGAAGGCGGTGTAACCCTGGGAGGGTGGATTTCGTTGTGCCGGGGGGCCGCGACGAGTTTGTAACATGCTGGAGTGCGGCCCGTACCGAGATCGGTCCTACCCACCCGGCTTCCCCTTCCTCCGATGCGCTCCCTCCTACCACTCGCGCTGGTCCTGCTGCTGGCGGGCCTCAGCGTCTCGCAACTGGCGTGCAGCAATGATGCCCAGTCGAAGCCCCCTGACGGCGAAGAAGAAGAGACGCCGCCCGTCCCGGTCGAGGCGGCGACGGCCACCACGGGAGACATCGCCGCGTTCTTTACCGGCACGGCCTCGCTGGAAGCCGAGGGGGAAGCCCTCGTGGTAGCCCGCACTACCGGCCTCGTCACCCAGCTCTTCGCCGAAGAGGGCCAGTACGTGGAGGCCGGCCAGCCGCTGGCCAAGCTCGACGATGAGCGGTACACGCTGGAGCTGGCCCGGGTGGAGGCGGCCCTCGCCAAGCAGCGCCGCGCCTACGAGCGGATCGCCGAGCTGCACGAGAAACAGCTCACGAGCGCCGAAGAGTACGAGCGCGTCAAGAGCGACTACGAGACGCAGCAGGCGCAGGCCGAGCTGGCCCGCCTGGAGGTCACCCACGCCACCATCCGCGCCCCCATCAGCGGCGTCGTCTCCGAGCGGCTGATCAAGGTCGGCAACATGGTGACCACGAATACGCCGGCCTACCGCCTCACCGATTTCGACCCGCTGCTGGCCGTGCTGCACGTGCCGGAGCGCGAATTGAGCAAGCTCCGCACCGGCCAGCGGGCCGAGCTGCGCCTCGACGCCCTCCCCGGGCAGGTCTTCCAGGGCCGCATCGAGCGCATCAGCCCCGTCGTGGATCCAGCTACGGGCACGTTCAAGGTGACCGTCGAGGTGCGCGACAGCTCCCGCCGCCTCAAGCCCGGCATGTTCGGGCGCGTACGGATCGTCTATGACACCCACGAGGGCGTGACGCTGGTGCCGCGCGAGGCCGTCCTCGCCGAAGACGACGAAGCCGCGCTCTACGTGATCCGCGAGGGCATGGCCTTCCGCCTCCCCGTCGTCACCGGATACACCGACGACACCTTCATCGAGATCACGGAGGGGGTCGAGGCGGGCGACGTCGTGATCGTCACCGGCCAGAGTAGCCTCCGCGACAGCTCCAAAGTCGAAGTCATCGGCGGATAGAGGGTTGTGGGGAGAGGGAAGGGCCAGGGGGAGGCGGGCTGCTCCTGTCGCGTCTCTGCCTCGCCTCCCTCGCCGCCCCTTGTGCCCCCAGTGGCCTGCCCCCAGTCGCCAGTCCCAGCCTTATGAAGATCATCGAGATAGCCACGCGGCGGCGGGTGACCATCGCCATGTTCACCGTCGCCGTGGTCCTCTTCGGGTCGGTGGCGCTCGGCCGCCTGAAGGTCAACCTGCTGCCGGAGCTGACCTACCCCACGCTCACGGTGCGGACCGAATACACGGGCGCGGCGCCGGTCGAGATCGAGAATCTGGTCACGAAGCCCATCGAGGAAGCGCTCGGCGTCGTCAAGAATGTCAACGAGGTGACCTCGATCTCGCGCAGCGGGCAGAGCGACGTGGTGCTCGAGTTCGCGTGGGGGACGGACATGGACCTGGCGAGCCTGGAGGTGCGCGAGAAGCTCGACGCGCTCCAGCTCCCCCTCGAAGTGCGGCGGCCCGTGCTGCTGCGCTTCGACCCGTCGCTCGACCCCATCCAGCGCTTCGGCCTGACGCGCAAGCAACCCGAGGCGTTGCGCGCGGACGCCGACGGAGGGGCCCGCGTGGCACCGGCTGGCCTCCAGGCCGCCGAGACGCTCGACGAAGGCACGCTCAAATACCTGCGCCGCTATGCCGACGAGCAGCTCAAGAAAGAGCTGGAATCGGTACTCGGCGTGGCGGCGGTCAAGATCAGCGGCGGCCTCGAAGACGAGGTGCAGGTCTACGTCGATCAGCAGAAGCTGGGGCAGCTCGGCATACCCATCGAGCAGATCGCGCAGGTGCTCGGCTCGGAGAACGTGAACCTCTCCGGCGGGCGGCTCGAAGAAGGCGTCCAGCAGTACCTCGTCCGCACGGTCGGCCAGTTCGAGACCGTCGAGGAGATCGGCGACGTGATCGTGGCGCAGCGGGACGGCCGCCCGCTCTACCTGCGCGACGTCGCTACGGTCCGCATGGGGGCGCGGGAGCGCGAATCCGTCACCCGGATCGACGGCGTCGAGGCCGTCGAAGTCGCCATCTACAAGGAAGGCGACGCCAACACGGTGGCCGTAGCCGAGGGCGTGGACCAGCGGCTGCGCTTCATCCGCGAGACGCTGCTGCCCGAAGACGTCGCGCTGGTGCCCGTCTACAACCAGGCGACGTTCATCGAGCAGGCCGTGAACGAGGTCATCGAGGCCGGCCTCATCGGCGGCCTGCTGGCCGTGCTCATCCTCTACCTCTTCCTCCGCCATTTCGGCACGACGCTCATCATCTCGCTCTCGATCCCCGTCTCGGTGATCGCGACGTTCAACCTGATGTACGGCGCCGACCTGTCGCTCAACATCATGTCGCTGGGGGGGCTGGCGCTCGGCATCGGGTTGCTGCTCGACAACTCCATCGTCGTCCTGGAAAACATCGCGCGGTACCGGGAGGAAGGCAAGAGCCGGCTGGAGGCGGCCCGGCTGGGCGCGAGCGGCGTGGGCATGGCCGTCATCGCCTCGACGCTCACCACGGTCGCCGTCTTCTTCCCGCTCGTCTTCGTCGAGGGCATCGCCGGGCAGCTCTTCCGGGACCAGGCCCTCACGGTCACGTTCTCGCTGCTGGCCTCGCTCGTCGTCGCGCTCACCCTCATCCCGATGATGGCCTCGCTCGGGCGGCGCGAGGGCGCGGCGCCGGTGGAAGCCCCGCCCCTGCGCGAGCCGCGCACCCGCGCCGGGCGCGGCATCCGGCGCGTGCGGCTGTTTCTCTTCACCACGGTGCCGACGTTCATCGCACGCTGGACCGTTCGGGGCGCGCGCGG
>JAWWAN010000434.1:0-3915 GCA_033721675.1 Rhodothermales bacterium
GCGCCTGCCTTCACCACGTTCTACGGGCTCTACAACCATCATCACAGCCATCCGTCCGACGACTGGCGGCTGCCCGAGCGCTGGCTGACGCCGCCCGCCACGTTCGACCTCTCGACGCCCCTCAACCTCGTCACCACCGCCGACATCACCGGAGGCAACTCCGGCTCGCCGCTGCTCGACAAGGACCTGCGGCTCGTCGGGCTCGTCTTCGACGGCAACATCGAGAGCCTGCCCAACACGTATCTCTACACGGACGAGGCCGCGCGCTCCATCGCCGTCGATGCGCGTGGCATCCTCGAGGCCCTCGATGATATTTACGACGCAGACCGGATCGTACTGGAGCTGACCACGGGCCGTCTGGTCTCGTCCGAGGCCGACGCGGATGCGGCCGGATCGCGGTAGGCACCGGCAGGCCGTGGGCTGCGCGCGTGCGATTCAGCGCGCGCGGCCGTCCTCCAGCGCAGCCACGATGGCAGGCGCCACGCCCGTGAGGTCGTGGGTGGCGGCGAAGTGATGGGCGCCGTCCCCGAGGGCGGCCAGCGGCACCGGGTGCGCCGTGTGGCTCTTGGTCGAGAGGTCCTCGATGTTGCCGTGGTCGCTCGTCACCAGGAGCAGCGTGTGTGCGGGGTCGAGCGCGTCGAGGAGGGCGTCGAAGAAGCGGTCCAGCGAGGTGAGGACGGCCTCCGCGCGGTCGAAGGAGCGGCTGTGGCCGGCTTTGTCGGTGTGGAAGTGCTCGAAGAGGGTGAAGGCATGGCGGCGGGCGAGGCCGGCGAGGCGGTGGGCCGCCTCGGCTTCCGTCAGCGGTTCGAGGTGCGGATCGCGTTGCGGCCATCCGCCGGCGGTGACGTCGGCTGCAAGGGCGTCGCCCTGCACGAGGTCCGCGTGGGTGCGGATGCGGACGCCGGCGTCGAGGCAGCACCGGGTGGTGACCGTCCACCGGTCGCTCCGCTCGACGTACGTGAAGAAGCGATCCGGGTACGCATTGGCGAAGGCGGCCGGCTCCTCGAACGGCAGCCCGAGGCGCTGGACCTGGTGGAAGAGATTGTTGGCGGCGAGCAGCGGGCGCGAGGTGGTGTGGGGGAAGGGTCCGTAGTGGCGGCCGGCGCGCGCGGCGCAGTTCACGCCGGTGAGGAGCGTGGCCTGCCCGGTGCCGCTCTGGGGCAGCCCCGGCACGCCGAGCGTGGCGTCGAGCGGCTGAAAGACGTGGGTTGGGCGTTCGAGGGTCGGCGCCTCGTGCGTCCAGCGGGCGCCGCCGGCGAGGCGCGCGAAGCCGGGGAGGGGGAGGCGGGCGAACGGGTTCACGGCCGGGTCGGTGCCGCCGAGGCCGACGCCGTCGAGGAAGACGAAGAGAAGATGGCGAGGCACGGCGGTGGGTAGGGTGGCGGAGGGGGCGCGGGGTCCCCAAGATAGCCGCCACCTCGCCCGGATGCCTCGGGGTGGGCGGCGCGGCCCGGCTTACGGCGTGCCGCGTGCGGCGGCGAGGACCCAGTCGAAGTCCACCGGCTCGCGGAGCGGGTGGACGGCGGACGGGAGCGTGTGGGCGTCGGAGGCGAGGCCGAAGACGGGCCGGCCGTGTTCCATCGCCCAGTCCATCGCGTGGCCCTCCGGGGTGCCGGGGCGCGGCTCCACGAAGACACAGGCCCGGGCGAGCGCTGCCGTCACCGCGGCGCGCTCGGCGTCGTCGTGCTCGAAGGGGCCGTGGTTCATCGGGAAGGGGGAGAGGAAGAGGCCGCCGTGGTGCACGGCTGCGCTGATCGCCGGGCGCATCCGGGGAGGGGCCTTCGCCATCCCGCAGGAGGCCACGAGGAGGGAGGGCGCGGGCGGGTCGGCGCCGCCCGCGAGCTTGTGCACCACGACGTCGAAGCCGTGGGCGGCGCCGGTGGCGGGTGCGATGCCGTGGGGGAGCAGGTGGCGGACGAGCGCCTGGGCCTGCTCGAACGGCTCGGGCGCGAGCGGTGGGCGGGCCAGGAAGGCCACCACGGGCCGGGCGAGCGCATCCAGGTGGCCGTATGCGTAGAGCACCACCGGGCGCCGGTTGCGCGGGAGGGCGTCCAGGCCGGGCGGCCAGGCGGGATGGTGGGCGGTCAGCACGGCCACCCCGCGCCGTTCGAGGTCGGCGAGCTGGCGGTCGGCCTCGGCGAAGCGGGGTTGCATGTGGGCGGCGTCGAAGAGGCGGCCCACCAGCGCCTCGGCGCGCGGGGCGCCCTGGATGCGGGCCAGCACCTGCTCGCGCGGATAGGCCCGGAGCGCTTCGTACGAGGCGAAGTGGGTGAGGAGGCGGCCGGCCGTGACGCGGCCGACGCCGTCCATCTGTTCGAGCGCGAGGGCGAAGCGGGCAGCGTCCGTCACGGGCGGGGAGAGCAGATCCGGGGCGGGGAGGGCAGATCCGGGGCGGGGAGAGCAGATCCGGGGCGGGGAGCAGCCTTAAGGTAGGCACTGGCCGGTACCCGCGCCGGAGCAACGGCGCAACGGGCCGGTTGCGGTTGTCACGAAGAGGTCCCATTTTCACTCGTGCTTTTCGATCCATCGGCGGCCCCGTGCTCAGAGACGCCCTCAACAAGCTTCGCTCCTGGATGGCGGCGCCGGCCGGCGCGCCGCGCTCGGCGCTGGTGCTCAGCGGCGGCGGTGCGCGGGCCAGCTATCAGGCCGGCGTGCTCCAGTACATGGCCGAGGTCTTCCCGGACACCGCCTTCGAGATCCTCACCGGCGTCTCGGCCGGCGCCATCAACGCGGCGCACATCGCCAACCATACTGGCACCTTCCGCGAGGCCGCAGACAACCTGACGGCCTCCTGGAACCGGATCACCGCGGCCGAGATCTTCGAGGAAGAGTCCAGCGTGGCGTTCCTGCGGCGCATCCTCGGGCGGTCCAAGATCGACAAGCTGCACCCGTCGGAGTCGGTGCTGCAGGTGGGCGAGGGGCAGGCGCTGCTGAACACGGCGCCGCTGCGGGCCTACCTCAACGAAAAGCTCGGCGCGCAGGATGGCGTCCTCACCGGCGTCGGCACCAACATCGAGCGCGGCACGCTCCGCGCCTTCTGCATCACCGCCACCAACTACCTCACGGGCCAGAGCGTGTCGTGGGTGGACGGGACCGACTTCGAGCACTGGGAGCGGCCCACGCGGCTCGGCATCCAGTCCACGCTCACCGTCGATCACATCATGGCCTCGACGGCCCTCCCGCTGCTCTTCCCGGCCGTGCATCTGGGCTCCGGCTGGTTCGGGGACGGCGGCATCCGCCAGACGGCGCCCCTCTCGCCCGCCATTCATCTGGGTGCAGACCGCATCCTCGCCATCTCCACGCGCTACAACCGCTCGCGCGGCGAGGCCGACGTGCCGGCCGTCGTCGGGTATCCGCCGGCGGCGCAGGTGATGGGCCTGCTGATGAACGCCATCTTCCTCGACGTGCTCGACCAGGACGCCATCACGCTGCGGCGCATCAACCGGCTCGTGACGGCCCTGCCCCCGTACCGGCGCGGCGAGCTGCGGCCCGTCAAGCTGCTCATGCTGCGCCCCTCGCGAGACATCGGCCGCCTCGCTTCAGAGTACGACCTGCACCTGCGCGGGGCGCTCCGCCTCCTCACGCGCGGGCTGGGCAGCGCCGAGACCAAGAGCCCGGACTGGCTCTCGATGCTTCTTTTCGACGCCGACTACATCGCCCGCCTGATGCAGATCGGGTGGGAAGACGCACGCCGCCAGCACGCGCGCATCGCGGACTTCCTCGACGACGACCTCCCCCTGATGAAAGACGCGGCCTGATCTCCGCTGCGGAATCGGGGCGAGGTACGGGCTCGTGCAGGGCGCGGGCGGCCGTGTTCCGGGCGTCATCCCGCCGTCTCGCGCGCGTCATCCTCCGGCCCCCACACTCGCTGCCGGAAGAGCCAGGGTGCGCCTAGAAAGACCCACAGTGCCGCCA
>JAWWAN010000435.1:0-3900 GCA_033721675.1 Rhodothermales bacterium
ATAGCAGAGCATGCAGTTGATGCACATCGAATAGGGCTTGAAAGCCGCCAGCGCTTCGGGCGTCTGCCGGTACGCGCCGGCCTCCACGGGCTGCTCCTCGCGCCGGATGACCCACGGCTGCACCCGGTTGAGCTTCTCCATGAAGTCGCTCATCTCGATGACGAGGTCCCGCACGACGGGGAAGTGCTCCAGCGGCTCGACGCGGATGGGGCCGGGGCGGTAGGCGTCGAGGAAGGCGGCGCACGAGAGCACGGGCTCGCCGTTGACCGTCATCCCGCACGAGCCGCAGACGCCCATCCGGCACGAGTGGCGGAACGAGAGGGTGCCGTCCAGCTCGTCCTTGATGTAGTTGAGTGCGTCGAGCACCACCCACTCGCGCCGCAGGGGCACCTCGTAGGTGTCGAAGGTGGGGGCCCGCTCCTGCTCGGGCCGGTAGCGGAAGACCTCCAGGGCAATGGTGTCGGGCATGGGCGCTTCCTGTCTTGGCGATGTCGCGGGAAGTTCGATGGAAGATCGCAGGACGTGGAGGTATGATCGATGAGGGAGCGCGCGCCCGATGACGGATGAGCCCGTCCCTTCACCCATCGTCAATCCGCGTCCATCCATCTGCGATCTCTGTTCTCTACCGGCCATACACCCGCTCGGCAGGGGGCCAGCGGGTGATGGCGACGTCCGCGTAGGCGATGCGCGGGGCGTCGCCGGGCTGGTGGTAGGCGAGCGAGTGGGCGAGGAAGGCGTCGTCGTCGCGGTCGGGGAAGTCCTCGCGCTGGTGCGAGCCGCGGCTCTCGCGGCGGTGCAGGGCGCTGTGGGCGACGGCCTCGGCGACGTCGAGCATGAAGTCCAGCTCGAGGGCGGCGGTGAGTTCCGTGTTGAAGGTCAGGCTGCGGTCGTCGAGGCGGAGGAAGGCGAACCGCTCGCGCAACTCGGCGAGCGTGGTGCAGGCGGCCTCCAGGCCGGCCTCGGTGCGGTAGATGCCGGCGCCCTGCTCCATCGCGTCGCGCATGGCCGTCCGCAGGCCCGCCACGCGCTCCCGGCCGCGCTCGTTGCGGATGAAGGTGCGGGCGATGCGGTGCTGCTCGTCCACGCCCTGCTTGTCGAGTCGGGTCAGGGCGGGGTGGGGCTGGCGAGCCGCGAAGCGGGCGGCGGCCTCGCCGGCGCGGGCGCCGAAGACGAGCAGCTCGGTGAGCGAGTTCGAGCCGAGTCGGTTCGCGCCGTTGATGTTGACGCAGGCGCACTCGCCGGCGGCGTAGAGCCCCGGCAGCTCGGTGGCGCCGTCGAGGTCGGTGGCGATGCCGCCCATGAAGTAGTGGAGCACGGGGCGGACGGGGATCGGCTCCTCCACGGGGTCCAGCCCGGCGTACTTCGTCGCCAGCTCGCGCACGAACGGCAGGCGGGCGTCGATGCGGGCGGCGCCGAGGTGGCGGACGTCGAGGTGGACCACGTCGCCGTGGGGGCCGGGGATCGTCCGCCCCCGGAGCTGTTCCTTGACGAAGGCCTGGCTGAGGCGGTCGCGCGGCCCCAGCTCCATCGCCTTCTTGACGGGGTGGCGGGGGTCGCCGATATCCAGCGGCGTGCCGAGGTCGTAGTCCTGCAAATACCGGTAGCCGTCGCGGTTGACGAGGATGCCGCCTTCGCCGCGCGCGGCCTCGGTGATGAGGATGCCGGTGCCGGGGAGGCCGGTCGGGTGGTACTGCACGAACTCCATGTCTTTGAGCGGCACGCCGGCGCGGTAGGCCATCGCCATGCCGTCCCCGGTCTTGATGGCGCCGTTCGTGGTGAACGGAAAGACGCGCCCCGCCCCGCCGGTGCAGAGGATGACGGCGCGCCCGGCGATGACCTCGACGTGGCCGGTCTGGAGTTCGAGGGCCGTCACGCCCTGGCACCGGCCGTCGTCGACGAGCAGGCCCGTGACGAAGAACTCGTCGTAGGGCGTGATGCTGCCGTAGCGGAGGGAGGTCTGGAAGAGGGTGTGGAGGAGGTGGAAGCCGGTCTTGTCTGCGGCGTACCAGGTGCGCTCGATCTTCATCCCGCCGAAGGGACGCACGGCGACGCGGCCGTCCGGCTGGCGGCTCCACGGGCAGCCCCAGTGTTCGAGGCGGATCATCTCGCGCGGGGCCGCCTGCACGAACAGCTCCACGGCGTCCTGGTCGGCCAGCCAGTCTCCGCCGGCAATCGTGTCGAGCGCGTGGTGCTCGGCGCTGTCGTGGTCCTGGATGACCGCCGCCGCGCCGCCCTCGGCAGCGACGGTGTGGCTGCGCATCGGGTAGACCTTCGTCACGAGCGCGACGTCCAGCGTGGGGGCGGTCTCGGCGATCGCGATGGCGGCGCGCAGCCCGGCGCCGCCCCCGCCGACGATGACGACGTCGTGTTCCGGCATCGAACGCGGTGCTGGTTAGGAGAGGGGAGCAGCACGGCGCGTCACTCCGGCAGGGCGCGGGCAGGCCCCGTCGACGCAGCGGATATCTATTGATACGGATTCAGCGAGCCTTGCACAAGCCACCGAGCCGGGCGGCCGCGATTCCCGCAAGCGCGCGCCGATTAGCGGAGTGCAGAGTGCGGATTGCAGAGCGCAGGTTGCAGAGCGCGGATTTCAGATTGCAGAATGCGGATTGCAGCGTGTCGAAGGGGTTATCTCCGCCGGCCCCGCCCCCCCCTCCCTCGCCGATCTACCATCCCTGTTCTGCATGCTACAATCGATTCTGCTTCCCCCTCTCAGACGAGCGGAGCCGGCGGCCTCCGTCCACGATCCCGAAAAAGGATCTCGGCCCGCATGACGCACCCCTGTCAGCCCTACCCCCGAGGATATTTGACCAAAGCCTTGCCCCGGGCGGCACCGCGGCCTATCCTGCACGTTGCCGCTTCCCTCGCCCCTCTCGCAGCAGTGTGCACGACGGCATGAAAAAGTACCGCTGGGTGGAGCGCCCGGTGCCCGACCCCGCCGCGGTGCGGCAGCTCCAACACGCGCTCAACGACTTTCCCGAGCCCCTCGCCCGCACCCTCGTCCTGCGCGGCATCGATACCTTCGAGAAGGCCCGCGCCTTCTTCCGCCCCTCCGCCGAGGCGCTCCACGATCCGTTCCGGATGCGAGACATGGACGCCGCCGCCGGCCGCCTCGCGCAGGCCGTCCGGGAAGGCGAGCGGGTGCTGGTCTACGGGGACTACGACGTGGACGGCACGACGGCGACGGCGCTGATGACGCACTTCCTCCGCAGCCTCGGCGCGCAGGCAGACTTCTTCATCCCCAACCGCTTCGAGCACGGCTATGGCCTCAGCCGCGCCGGCCTGGACGCCGCCCTCGCGCAGGGCGCCGGCCTCGTCGTCGCGCTCGACTGTGGCATCACCGCGCTCGACGAGGCCGCCTACGCCCGCAGCCAGGGCCTCGACCTCATCATCTGCGACCATCACACCGCGCTCGACGAAGCCCCGGACGCCCTCGCCGTCCTCGACCCCAAGCGGCCCGGCTGCGACTACCCGTACAAAGAACTCTCGGGGTGCGGCGTGGCCTTCAAGCTGGCGCAGGCCGTCCTGGCCCGGCGGGGCGAGCCCGCCGCGCGCGCGTTCGACTACCTCGACCTCGTCGCGCTCTCTACGGCCAGCGACATCGTCCCGCTGACGGGCGAGAACCGGGTGCTGATGCGGGAGGGGATGCAGCGGCTGGCCCGGGGGGCGCGCCCCGGCATCCAGGCCCTCGCGCGCCGGGCGGGCGTGGACCTGCACGGCCCGTCCGTGCGCGATCTCGTCTTTGGCGTCGGCCCGCGCATCAACGCGGCGGGCCGGCTGGGCGAGGCGAGCCGGGCCGTGGCGCTGCTGCTGGCCGCAGACGACGCCGAGGCCGCGCCCCTCGCGCAGGTGCTCGAAGAGGCGAACCAGCAGCGCCGCGCCCTCGACCGCGAGATCCAG
>JAWWAN010000436.1:0-3895 GCA_033721675.1 Rhodothermales bacterium
CGCCTTCCCACGCCTGACCACCCGTCTGCAGCCGGCGGACGGCCGTGTCTTCGGCCTCGACGCGCGCGTGGAAGTGCGGCGGCGGGGGCTCTACGGATACATCAACTACGGCCTCGCCTCGGTCCGCTACGACGCCCAGCAGGCCTCGCTGCCCCTCTGGTTCGGCGTCGAGCAGTTCCGCTTCCGGCCCGCGCACGACCGGCGCCACCAGCTCAACGTGCTCGCCGCCACGCGCCTCGTGGGCGTCTCGTTCTCGGCGCGCTGGCAGTTCGGCTCCGGCCTTCCGTTCAACCGCGCGCTCGGCTTCGACGGGTTCGTCCTGATGGACCGGGGCATCGACCCGTTCACCGACGAGGGCAGCCGCCGCGTGATCTACGAGCGGCCCTTCAACGGCGTCCTGCCCACCTACCACCGCCTCGATGTAGAGGCCGAGCGCCGCTTCGAGCTGGGCCGGGTGGCGATGACGGTCCAGGCCAGCGTCCTCAACGCCTACGGCCGCCGCAACATCTTCTACCTCGACGTCTTCACGCTCCAGCGGGCGGACCAGCTCCCGCTGATCCCGTCCTTCGGCCTGACTCTGGAATCCCTGTGATGCAGGCCTCCCGTCTCATGCTCCCGGTGCTCCTCGCGGCCGCCCTCATGCTGGTAGCCTGCGAGGAGAGCGTCGATCCCATCCTGGGCACCGATCAGGCCTTCACGCTCTACGGCTTCCTCGACGCCGGCGCCGACACCCAGGCCGTGCGGGTCTTCCTGATCGAAGACCTGCTGGCGCCCGAACGCCCCGATCCGCTCGACGCCGAGGTCCGTTCCATAAACGTGGCCTCCGGGCAGGCGACGGCCTGGCGCGATTCCACCGTGCGCTTCGCCAGCGGGGCCTTCGGGCACGTCTACTTCGCCCCCCTCCAGGTAGCCTTCGAGCAGACGTACCGCGTCATCGCACGCCGCTCGGATGGCGCCGAGAGCGCCGCGACGGTCACCGTGCCGCCCGAGACCGAAGCCGTCCCCCTCGACCCCTTCGTCACGGGCGAGGATGTCTTCATCCCCGTGCTGTGGCTCCGCGCGCCTCGCCTCAACGACATCCGCGTCCGCTACGTGATGCGCATCCTGGAGATCGATCCCGTCTCCGGAGACACGCTCGACGCCGGCACGCGCCGCGTGACGGTAGACTACGGCGAGGCGCAGGTACCCACCGAAGACGGCATCGTGGCCGTCGTCACGCTTCGCCGCGACCGCCGGATCTTCTTCGCCTCGCTCGGCCTCACGGGCGACCAGCGGACCGTCCTCTGCCGGATCGAGCAGCGCGTGCTCGTCTCCAACGCCGAGTGGACGCCGCCGGGTGGCGCCTATGACCCCGACGTGCTCGTCCAGCCCGGCACGTTCACGAACGTGGAGGGCGGCTTCGGCTTCGTCGGGGCCGGCTACGAAGCTTCCGCTGCGCTGACCGTGCCGGACGTGCTCCTCGCCTCCGTCGGGTACCTCGTCGCGCCCGCGTATTGCGAGGGCGTCGAGGGGTCGCGGCGCTGACGGCCCGGCGTTGCAACGTTCGCGTGCCCGGCGGACCGAACGGGGCCTCTGCGCGTGTCAGGCCCGTTCTTCTTCCGCACCCCCTTCTTTTCGATAGAGACTATGGAACGCACCCTGCGCGTGGGCATCCTGGGCGCCACCGGCGCCGTCGGGCAGAAGTTCGTCGAGATGCTGGATGGGCACCCGTGGTTCACGATCACCGCGCTGGCCGCCTCCGAGCGGTCGGCCGGGAAACGCTACCGGGAGGCCGCCAACTGGATCGGCAGCCGGCCCATCCCGGAGGCCGTGGCCGGGATGATCGTCTCCGAGGCCCGGCCCGGTCTCGACTGTGACCTCGTCTTCTCCGGCCTCGACGCGAGCGTGGCGGGGGAGATCGAACGCGCCTTCGCCGAGGCGGGCTATCCCGTCATCTCGAACGCCCGCAACTACCGCATGCACGACGACGTGCCGCTGCTCATCCCCGAGGTCAACCCGGATCATGCCGCGATGGTGACGCAGCAGCAGTGGGGCGGCGGCTTCATCGTCACCAACCCGAACTGCTCGACCGTCGGGCTCGTGTGTGCCCTCAAGCCGCTCCACGACGCCTTCGGGATCGAGGCGGTGCAGGTGACCACGTTGCAGGCGCTCTCCGGGGCGGGCTACCCCGGCGTGGCGTCGCTGGACGCCCTCGGCAACGTCGTCCCGTACATCGGCGGGGAGGAAGACAAGATGGCCGCCGAGCCGTTGAAGCTCCTCGGGACGCTGCGCGGCGGGATGGTCGAGCCGGCGTCGTTCGTCGTCTCGGCGCAGTGCAACCGCGTGCCCGTGCTCGACGGCCACACGGAGTGCGTCTCGATCCGCCTCGCCGGAGATCCTGGGCCGGAGGCCGTGCGCCGCGCCTTCCTCGGCTTCGAGAGCCCCATCGCCGGCCTCGGCCTGCCCACGGCGCCCGGCCGCCTCCTGCACGTCTTCGACGACGACCGCTTCCCGCAGCCGCGCCGCCACGCCGAGCTGGGCGGGGGCATGACGGTCTCCATCGGGCGGATCCGCGAATGCCCCGTGATGGGGGTCAAGTTCGTGGTGCTGGTGCACAACACGGTGCGCGGCGCGGCGGGCGGCGCCGTGCTCAACGCCGAGCTGCTCGTCCGCCAGGGCTACCTCGCCGAGCGCCCTCACCTGGCGGGCTGAGGCCGCCGTGATACCGGAGGACCGCCATGGAGATGGAGATTCGCACGGCCCGGCGCGCAGACCTCGACCGGGTCGGGGCGCTCTGGCTGGCGCTGCTCCACGAGCACGCCGGCCTCGACGCCCGCTTCGGTGTGGCCGGCGATGCCCTGCAGCGGTGGAAGAACGACGCCCCGTTCTGGCTCTCCGACGCGGATCGGCACCTCGCCGTAGCCGTGTGCGAGGGCGAGCCGGTGGGGTTCGCCGCCGCCCAGCGCTGGAGGCCGCCTCCGATCTACGCGGCCGTCCCCGAGGTGCATCTGGACGAGCTGTACGTCGTGCCCGCGTGGCGCGGGCGGGGGCTCGGCCGGCGCCTCGCCGGGGCCGTGCGGGCGTGGGCGGAGGCCGAAGGGGCGGAGCGGCTGCGGCTGGGGGTGCTGGCCGCCAACGCCGACGCCCGCGCTTTCTGGGAGCGGCTCGGCGCCCGCCCCCTCGCCCTCACCTACACGCTCGTGCTGACCCCGGAGGCCGCTCCGGAAAAGCGGGGGCGGCTTGGGTTTTAACGGATCCTTCGCAATAACAGGGCGTTGAAGGGAGCCACAGAAGGGATGCCCGCCCCCGGCCCGGCGCCGGAGTTTGAGCTTCGGATGAAGCCGCCGGAGGGGCTTGACAGGCGGGCCGCACCGTCCGTATTATGGCGCCCCTGCTGCGGGAATAGCTCAGTTGGTAGAGCATCTGCTTGCCATGCAGAAGGTCGCCGGTTCGAGTCCGGTTTCCCGCTCCAGCATCACTAGGATTGCCCTCCCTGCCGGCAGGGAGGGTTTTTTTTGTCTTCGCGCTCCCCTCACCACAGCCTACCCTGCGTGTGGCCGACTCCGGTCGTCAGGGGCTCGTGCGATTGCCTCCGAGGCCATTTCCGTCCAGGAAGAGGAGAGGGCCTCGGAGGAACGGCCTCCCTGCTCCAGGGCGAGGGGCTTCGGTTTCGGAGGGACACTTGACATCTGGTGTCATTTTCCCAAACTTGCTCTCAGGGTCCTCAGCGCTTCTCCGCGTCCATGACGGGGCCGGGAGGCACGCGCATCTTCTCGTTCTCCAACCGCAGCGGACCGCCCGAGGGGCACGAAGCGTTCAGGAGACGGCAGTGCGCTTCCTCAGGGCACATCCGCGCACGCTGGTACGGCGAGAGCGCCCGGCCGGTGCATCCACGCTTGACGAGCCGAAGTGGCCA
>JAWWAN010000437.1:0-3894 GCA_033721675.1 Rhodothermales bacterium
CCCCGGGGCTGCCCCCTCCGCCGGGCGCATAGGCCGCCAGCGGGAGGGGCGCGCCGTCCGTCTGCGCGAAGGCATCGACGATCTCGACGAACTGGCTCGTGTAGTCCTTCAGCCAGCCGCAGTAGCTGAACCGCCGCTCCCCCCGGGTGACCTCGACGACGACCTGCCGAAAGAGATGCTTTTCGAGGAGGGGATCGAAGGCATTGCCCGCGTGCCCGATGATCTCGCTCGACAGCGACTTGATCTGGGCCTCCTGCGAGCTGAGCACGACGGAGCCGGGCGTCGCGCGCGAGCGCGCCGCGCCGAGGACCAGCGAGGCCGCTTCCAGCAACGCATCGCGGACCATCGAAATCCAGTTGCGCAGGCGCCGGCCGAAGCGGCGCAGAAACCCCGGGTTGGCCGTCTGCTCGATGATGCGGCGGCGGCGTTCCTGCGCCTCCGGCCGCAGCCCCTCCGGATAGCGGTAGAGGCCGTCCATCGCCTCGTACTGCTCCTTGTAGAAGATGAACGACCGTTCGAGGTGCCCCTCCCGCGCCCGCACCGGCTCTACGTAGACGATCTCCAGCCCCGTCGTGTAGATCCACGCGCGGCCCCACGTGAGGTCACCGCCTTTCTCTGCGAGCGAGATCTGAAAGTCCTCGAAATCCTTCAGGCACTTGTCGCGCCGCCGCGCCCGGATGAGCGCCAGCACCGTGGCAAAGACCAGCAGCAGAACGACCGTCAGCAGCGTCGAGTCCATGGAAAACGGCGAGGGCGGTGGGCAGTACGGGGCGAGGCCGGACGCCGCCCGGCTCGGACGCCTGTAAATTTTCGGCGCGGCTAGAACGCAGCCCGGGAGGCCGGCGTTTCTGATGATGCCCCCCGCCCTGCTGTTCCTTCCGACCCCGTTACCGCCCCATGCGCACCGCCCTGCAATCCATCTGGACGTGGAGCGCCATCGCGGTGCTGATGCTGGTCTGGCTGCCCTGGCTCGGCCTCGTCCGGCTCCTCGACCGGGATCCGGCGCACTACCGCACCGGCCGCTGGTTCCGCCGCCTCGGCATGGCGATGACCAAGGTGAACCCGGCCTGGAAAATCGAGATCACGGGCGAGCACCCCGCCGACCCCCGCCGTCCGTACGTGGTGGTGAGCAACCACCAGTCCAACGCAGACATCCCCGTCATCAGCTGCCTCCCCTGGGAGATGAAGTGGGTGGCGAAGGCCGAGCTGTTCGGGCTGCCCCTGATCGGCTGGATGCTGCGCCTGGCCGGCGACATCCCGGTGGACCGGAAGAGCCGCCGGAGCCGCGCCCAGGTACTCGTCTCCGCGCGAGACTACCTCCGCAAGCGCTGCTCGGTGATGTTCTTCCCCGAAGGCACCCGCTCCCGCGACGGCGGCGTGCACCGGTTCAACGACGGCGCCTTCCTGCTGGCGATCAAGGAGCAGGTGCCCGTCCTCCCCCTCGCCATCGACGGCACGCGCGACGCCCTCCCGAAGCACAGCTGGGCCTTCGGCCGCGCCGAGTCGATCCGCCTCCGGGTGCTGCCGCCGATCCCGACGGCCGGCCTCACCGGCGCCGATACCGAGGCGTTGCGGGAGCGCGTGCGGCAGGCCATCATCACCCAGCTGGCCACCTGGCGCGGGGCCGCGCCGGAGGCGGTCGAGGGCGCGGTGCAGCGGCCGCCCGTCAAGACGCCGTAGCGGCGTGCCCGTTCAGTCCCTGCGCGCGGCGCGGGGGTGGAGCGGGCCCCCAGGCGTCTTCTCGCCTCTACCGGGATTCGAGCGCCGGTCTTCGGGCGAGCGGGGCCCGCCGGGAGCCGGTGCGGCCATGCTGAGGTGAATCCGCACGGTCGTCCCCTGGCCCTCCTCGCTCTCGATCTCCAGATGCATGCGCATCATGTGGGCGAGGCGCTGGGCGACGGTCAGCCCCAACCCGCACCCTTCGTAGTCCCGGTTGAGCCCTTCCGACTCCTGCCGAAACGCCTCGAAGGCGTAGGGCAGGAAGCTCGAAGACATGCCGACCCCGGTGTCCTGGACGATCACCACGGCCCTCTCCTCCGCATCGCACTGGAGCGTGACCGCCACGCCCCCCTCGTCGGTGAACTTGATGGCATTGTCCAGAAGGTGGCGGAGTATGTGCTCGAAGGCGTCCCGGTTGACCGCTGCCGGGACGGGCCCCTCCGGAAGGGACACCTCCAGGCGGAGGGCCTTGGCTTCCGCGGTGGATGCCACCTCCTCTACCACGTCTCGGATGGGGCGGCGCACGTCGATCCGCTCCGTCTTCGTGTGGTAGTGCTGCGCATCGACCGTGGAGAGCTGCAACAGCCCCTTCAGGGTCCGGAGAAGGCGACTGCTGCTGTGCTCGATGATCTCGACGAATTCCGCCAAGGGCTTCGGGATTTCGCTCTCGAGGATCTGTACCGCAGAGGTGATGGCGGTCAGGGGCGTTCTGAACTCGTGGTTCATGTTGTCCAGGATCGCGCTCTTAAACCGCGCCGACGCCTCGGCCCGCTCCTTGGCGATGAGCAGGGAGGCCTCGTACTTCTCGCGCTCGGCGAGGCGCAGCGCGACCTCGCGCTCCACGTCTTCTTCGAGCCCCTGGTTGAGCGTCTTCAGCTCGAGGGCCTGCGACTCGATGATGGCCTTTGCCTGCTCCGTCTTCTCCTTGGCAATGCGGATGTCACGGGTTCGCTCTTCCACGAGCCGGGTCAGCTCTTCCGCCCGGCTCTGGAGCTGGCGAACCCGCAACCGGTAGGCCAGGTACCCGAGGAGGAGGAGCCCCAGGGCCACCAGCACGATGAAATAGAGGCGCTGGTAGAAAAAGGGCTCTATCTGAATGTGGAGCCGGGCCTCTACGTCGCTCCAGACGCCATCGTTGTTGCTGGCCTGCACCCGGAACTGGTACGCCCCCGGCGGCAGGTTGGTGTAATACGCCGTCTGCCGGGTACCCGCCTCGACCCACGCGTCGTCTGCACCCTCCAGCTTGTACCGGAAGCGATTCTGGTCGGGCTGGAGCAGGCTCAGCCCGGCATACCGCAGGGCAATATTGGTGTGGCCGGCCGGGAGGGTGACGCTCCCCGCCGGGGCGAGCAGCGAGTCCCCGTCTATCACCTGCTCGATATGGACGAGCGGGGGGACCCCGTTCAGGCGCATGTGCTCCGGGTGGATGCCGGCCACCCCCTTCACCGTAGGGAACCACAGCATCCCGTCCCGCGCCTTCCATGCCGCCGGCTGTGAGCCCCCGCTGCACTCCTTGCTGCGAAGCCCGTCCTTGCGGTCGTACACGGTGATCGCCGGAGGGGTGCCCCCCTCGAAGAAGGCCTGGACGGCCGCCTTCGAGACCCGGGTGATACCCAGGTTCCCCGTGAGCCAGAGGGAGCCGGCGTCATCCTCCAGGATGGCGAAGATATTGTCGCTCGGCAGGCCGTGCTCGGCCGTCAGTGCGTCGAAGCGGCCGTGGTGGTAGCGGATCAGGCCGCCCCCCCAGGTAGCCAGCCACAGCGCGCCCTCGGCGTCGCTATGCATGCTGAGGATGTAGTCGCTGGGGAGCCCATCGGCCTGGGTCAGTGCCGTGAAGCGGCCGTCCTCGTAGCGATGCAGCCCCTCCTGCGTCCCGGCCCACAGCACGCCGTCGGCGTCGCGGAGGAGGGTCCAGATGACTTCGTTGTGCAGCCCGTGCGCTGTGGAGAAGGCCTCGATCCGGCCGTCGCGGTACCGCGCCACGCCCTCCACGGTCCCGACCCACAGCGTGCCGTCCGGATCGGCATGGATGACCAGGACGTTGTCGTGCGGCAGGCCGTCGGCCGTGGTGAGCGTCTCGAACCGGCCGCCGTGGTAGCGCGTCAGGCCGCCGCTCCAGGTGCCGATCCAGAGGCTGCCGTCGGGCGTGGTCGCGAGCGCCGTGATATAGTCGTC
>JAWWAN010000438.1:0-3894 GCA_033721675.1 Rhodothermales bacterium
CAGGCCGACGTCGAGCTGCTGCGCCATTACCGTGACGCCGGGGCGCAGGGTGAGCGCATGACGGAGGGCCTGCTCGAGCTGCGCACCCACGTGGCCGGCCTCGCCGGAGCCCTGGCCGGCATCGAGCGAGCCGCCGAGGCGCTGGAGGCGCTGGCCCGCCGCCCGCACCCTGGCAGCCCGGAGGCCGACTCCCTGGCTGGGCTTCGCGACGAGATCGCCGGGCAGGTGGCTTCGCTGCACGAAGAGCACGCCGAGGCCGTGGCGAGCTACCACGCCGCCTCCGACGCTCTCCGGGCCGCGGCCGCGCGCCTCCCGGACCGCCGCACCCACACCGTGCAGACGGTCCTGCTCGGCCTCGTGGCCGGGCTGCTGCTGGCGCTACTGATGCTGCTGTGGACGGCCTGAGGACGATGCCATGACCGCACCCGCCACGGTGACTTCGCCGACGCTGACCGCCGACGCACGGGTGCTGGCCCGCAGGGGAGCGGAACACCCGGCGGAGGCGGTGCTGGCGGCCGTACAGCGTCTGGGCGCGGCGCCGCCGCACGAAACATGGAACCGCGCGCTCCTCTGGGCGCTGGAGCACGAGGCGACCTCCGTGCGGGAGGCCGGCGTGCAGACCTGCCTCGCGCGCCTGGATCGCCTGCAGGCAGACACCCCGGGTGCCTATCACCAGTTCTTCGACCACCTGCTCGACTTCTGCTTTCTGCCGCACGGCGTGGGCGGTGAGGCGGTGCAGGCCCACGTGCTGGGCGAACTGATGAGGCGCCTGCGTGAGACGCCGGACTTCGCACACGAGCCCCTACGGAGCCGGCTGCTGGCGCGCGCGCGGTCTACAGCACCAGCCCCGGCACGGCCCGCTCGCCCGGGAGATCCTGCGTGGGCAGTGGTGGATGGCCTCGGAGACGCCGGCACGCAGTGATACCCGCGTGGCCCGCCGGCTGCACGTCCGCCGCCGTGCCGAAGCGTATGCCACGCCCGGCGTCCCCGCGGCCACGCTGCGCGCGTATCTCGAACAGG
The DNA here is from genome assembly GCA_033721675.1 of Rhodothermales bacterium. Taxonomy (GTDB): domain Bacteria; phylum Bacteroidota; class Rhodothermia; order Rhodothermales; family JAWWAN01; genus JAWWAN01. The sequence goes on from JAWWAN010000438.1 coordinate 1,021, forward strand.
ACCGCGCGCTGGGCGGGGATCTCATCGAGCGGCCGATCTGGACCGTGTATGCCCGTTTGCTCGATACGCACGGGCAACTGGGGCGGGAGGCCGTCATCGAACAAGCCCTGGACAACCTGGCTCGCTGGCTGGCCGCGCTGCCCCAGACGCACGCCGCACGCCGCGCGGCCACGCCAGACCTCGTGCGGGCCCGGCGCAATGTGGCCTGGAATGCCCTCGGCCGCCCGGCGGCGCTCCACCTCGCCGCGCACGTAGCCCTCCTGCCGGGGCCGGAGCACGCGAGGGACCTGCTCACGCTGCTCACCCGCCGCTATGCCCATCCTGAGGGCGAGGCGGTGATGGCGGCGGGGGCGCGCGTGCTGCGCCTTCTGCCCGGCCTCCGCGCCCGGCTGCCTGAGGTGACGGCGCTCCTCCGCAGGCCCGCCCTGCGCGCCTTCGGGCTCCGGACGTGGGCCGCGCTGCTCGACCTCGCGGGAAGCCTCGTGGTAGGGCTCCCCGAGGCGATGCCGGATGCCGGGGGAGACGATATCGCGACGGAGGCCGCGGCCGAGCACCGGATCGCGCGCCACCGTGCCCGCCGCCTCCGGAGCACCCTCCTCGCCCATGACGGAGCACTCCGGGCGACGCTCCTCGATCTCAGCCGTGACGCCGCGCTGCCTGCGGCCGTGCGGGAGCACGCTTGGCGCACGCTGCTCCGCTGCGCCCCCCCGGACGCGCCCCGCCTCTTCGCCGACGTGCTCGCACATCCCGCGCATCCGCTCTTCGGGCCGACCCTCGACGAGGCCGGGCTGGCGCGGCAGCGAAGTGTAGCGGGGGTGCTGGCGCGGGCGTGGCCACACCTCACCGAGGGGGATGCCGCGACGCCTGGCCGCCGCGAACGGCTGCAACGCCTGTGTGTGCTCTTCCGAAGGCTGCGTCCCTACACCCTCGTCGGTCGCGAGGCGGAGGGCGCGGTGCCGCCCTTCCTCGCGCTCGCTCTGGACGATGCGGATCCCGAGGTACGCGCGGCGGCTGCCGCTGCTCTCGACGCCGCCGGGTACGCCGCCGAGGTGCAGCGGGAGCAGCAACGCCGCGCCATCGCAGCCCTGCACGGCGCCCTCACCCGCCATACCGAGGCGGCTGCCCGGCACGAGGCGGCGCTCGGCGATCTCGCGGACCAGGCCCGCCAGCACCGCGCCCGCCGCGATGGCCTCGCTCACGAGATCGAAGCGCTCCAGCAGGAGCGCGCCCGGTGCCTGGCCGAGGCGCGCGTCTGTGCCGAGCAGCAGCGTGTGGCCCTCCACGCCGTGGAGGCCGAGATGGAGGCAGCGGCCGCCGGCGCGCGTGAGCACGAGGCCGCGCTGCGCGCACTCATCGCCGAAGCGAAGACGCTGCGTGACGGCGAGGATCTGCAACAGGCACCGGCCCTGAAGCAGCGGCTCGCACGGCTTCGGCAGGAGGTCGCCGACCGGCGGCAGCAGGCTACCGAGGCCGCCGAGGCGACGCGCCGCACCCGGGCGCGGCTCCATGCGCTGCACACGGCGCCGGTGCCGCTCGTCGAGACGGAAGAGGAGAGCCGGGCCTACCGGCGGCACCGGGAGCAGGAGCAGCGCACCCTGAAGGCCGCCGCCGCCCGCCACCGTCGGGATGCCGAGGCCCATCAGAACCAGGTGGTCTTGCTGGAGAATGTGCTGCGCGAGACGGTCCTGGCGATGGAGCGCGCCACCGCGCAGGCGCAGCAACTGGACGCCGTAAACGGCCGAATCCGGACACAGCAGCAGGCCGGCGAAGCGCTCCACGAAGCCTTGCACCGCGTCGAAGCGAAGATGCTCGCGCTCCGGGAAGAGGGGGAGGCGGCCCGCGCCGAGACCGCGCGCCGCCTGGAGCACCTCGATGCCCGCCTTGCCGGCCGCGAGCAGGCCCTTGAGGAAACGACCGCCGCGCTCCGGGCGTCCGGGGACGCACTCGCCCGCACCCAGGCCGCCCTGGCGGGGGCGCGGGACGGCGCCCGGCACGCCGCGCACGACCTCGCCGGCGCCCGGCAGCACTACGACGACCTCGGCGAACGGGCCGCCCGCGAGAGCCGCCGCGCCGACCGCCGCGCCGGCGCCGAGCAGCAGCGCCTCGAGGAACAGCGGCAGGAAGCGCAGGAAAGCCTGATCTGGTACGCCTACAACATCGAACAGGCCCGGCTCCGCCGGCCTGATCGCATCGAGGATGACCCGTGAGCACGGTCCAGAACCTCTCCATCGAGGGCCAGAAGGAGGCCCGCCGCCGCGCCGCCGACGCCGTATGGCAACGCCAGCAGCAGCGCCTCCGCCTCCATCGCGCCCTCACCGATGCGCTCCAGCGGCACGAGCGCGACCTCCGCGATGCTGCCGGTGAGGCCGCCGCGGCCGACCACGCGCACGGCGACCTCCACGCCTCCCTGCGTGCCCTCGACGCCCAGCTCATTGCGGCCGAGAGGGCGTGGCAGGAGGCCGAGGGCAGCGTGCACGCGGCCCGCCGCGCCGGCGAGGGCGAGGCGGCGGCCACGGCCGATGCCCTCGCACGCGCCGCCCGCACGAGCCACCGCGCCCTCGCCGACGTCGAGGAGGCCCTGCGCGCGCACATCCATCGCGCCCCGCATCTCGGAGCCGAGACGGATGCGCTGGCGGAGCAACTCGCGGAGGCGGCCCGGCTCGGCCAGGAAGTCGGCCTGCTGGTGCACGACGCTCGGCTGATGACCCCCACCGCCCTGACCCTCCTCACCCTCCAGCATAACGGGTACAGGCTGCGCGAGGCGCAGACCCACGAGGGCCTTATCGCATACTTCGTCAGCGCCGACGGGACGCACGAGGTGGCCGTCCGGCACCGCCCCCCGGAGGCCACCGCCCTGGCGCAGGCCCTCGACCA
>JAWWAN010000439.1:0-3893 GCA_033721675.1 Rhodothermales bacterium
ACGGCGCGGGCCAGCGCCACGCGCTTCTTCATGCCGCCGGAGAGCTCGGAGGGCTTCTTCGGGCCGACGTCCGGGAGCTGCACCATGTCCAGGCACCGCTGCACCTCCTCCCGGACCTCGGCGTCGGTCTTCTTCGTGAAGGTGCGGAGGGGGAAGGCTACATTGTCGAAGGCCGTCATCGAGTCGAAGAGGGCGCCGCCCTGGAAGAGCACGCCGAACTGCCGCCGCACCTGCCGGAGCTCGGCGTACGGGATGTCGTTGATGTCCACGCCGTCCACCGTCACGCGGCCGCTGTCCGGCGTGAGCAGGCCGATGAGGTGTTTCATCAGCACGCTCTTGCCCGACCCGCTGCGGCCGATGATCGCCAGGGTCTCGCCCTCGTAGATTTCCAGCGAGACGTCTTCGAGGACCACCTTGCCGGAGAAGCTCTTCGAGATATGGTCGACGCGGATCATCAGAGCAGGAGCAGGGCCAGCAGGAGGTCGGCGAAGAGGAGGTAGACGCAGCTCATCACGGCCGCCTGCGTCGTGGCGCGCCCCACGCCCTCGGCGCCGCCCTCGGTGAAGTAGCCCATGTAGCACGAGATGGACGTGATGGCGAAGCCGAAGACGACGGACTTGATGATGCCGAAGATGGGGTCGAAGGGCTGGAAGAAGTCGCGCGCGCCCTTCACGAACTCGCCCAGCGGCACGTAGCCGCCGATCTGCGCCACCAGCATCCCGCCGCCGATGCCGACGAAGCAGGAGGCGATGTAGAGGACGGGAAACATGAGCACGCCCGCCAGCACGCGCGGCACGATCAGGTAGCCGATGGAGTTGAGGCCCATGGCCTCCAGCGCGTCGATCTGCTCGGTCACGCGCATCGTGCCCAGCTCCGCCGCGATCCGCGCGCCCACGCGCCCGGCCAGGATGAAGCCGGTGATGACCGCGCCCAGCTCCAGCACCATCGACGGCACCACGATGGAGCCGATGATGGACTGCGGGATGAAGGGCGAGACGAGCTGATACGAGGTCTGCACCGTCGTCACCGCGCCCGAGAACGCCGCCGCCAGCGCCACGATCGGGATCGAGTCGATCCCGACGCGCACCATCTGCACGAACAGGTTCTTCCGGTAGAGCCCGAACTCGGATAACGATCCGAACGCCTTGAACAGCAGCAGAATGTAGCGGCCGATGCTGGAGAGCGGGGCGGTGAGCCGGAGGGCGAGGGCCGTCATCGACGGGCGGGGTGGGTGCGGGCGATCCGAAAGGGCGTCAACGCGCGGCCGGGTCCGAAGATGCGCCGCGTGATGAAGGAAGCGTAATGAATGGGCACTGGAGGAGGTTTCCTTCGTACGGCATCGTGACACGCGGCTGTCATCGGGCCGGGCTATCTTGGCTCCCGCGCCGCCGCACGCGTTCCGTGCGGGGAGCCGCCGCCACCGGCGCCAGGGTAACGGCACCCCTCCAGAGGTGTGCGCCCCCGCTTCAACGGGTCATCTTGAGCGCAGGCCCGGCGGGCCTGCGCCGATCCATCCACGTTCAGCGTCCTCCGTCATGGCGAAGACCCGCACCCGCTACGTCTGCCAACAGTGTGCCCACGCGAGCCCCCGCTGGATGGGGCGGTGCCCGAACTGCGGCGAGTGGAACAGCCTCGTCGAGGAGGTGGTGGCGGCGCGGACGCCCGTGAAGGCGCGCGTGGCGGCCTCGGTGGGCGTCGGCGCGGCGCCCGCGCCCGTGCCGCTCTCGGAGGTGGCGCTCGGCGAGGAGACGCGGCTCTCGACGGGCGTGGCCGAGTTCGACCGGGTGATGGGGGGCGGCATCATGCACGGCTCGCTCACGCTCCTCGCCGGCGACCCCGGCATCGGCAAGAGCACGCTCATGACGGAGCTGGGCAAGTACCTGGCCGGGCGGCGCGTGCTCTACGTGACGGGCGAGGAGTCCCTGCGGCAGGTGAAGCTGCGCGCCGGCCGCCTCGGTGTGGCGTCGGACGCGCTCCTCTTGCTTGCCGAGACGAACGTCGAAGCCATCGTCGCCGCCGCGAAGGAGGTCGATCCGGACGTGCTCGTCGTCGATTCCATCCAGACCGTCTTCCGGCCGGACATCGAGAGCGCGCCCGGCTCGGTCAGCCAGGTGCGCGAGAGCGCCGCCGCGCTGCTGCACTTCACCAAGAGCGCCGAGGTGGCGACGTTCCTCGTCGGGCACGTCACCAAGGCCGGCTCCATCGCCGGGCCGCGCGTGCTGGAGCACATGGTCGATACCGTGCTCGCCTTCGAGGGGGACCGCCACCACGCCTTCCGCATCCTGCGCGCCGTCAAGAACCGCTTCGGCTCGACGAACGAGATCGGCGTCTTCGAGATGCGCGGGGACGGCCTGCACGAGGTCGGCAACCCCAGCGAGATCTTCCTCTCGGAGCGGCGCTACGGCGTCAGCGGCTCCACCGTGGTGTGCGCGCTCGAAGGCACGCGCCCCCTCCTCGTCGAGATCCAGGCCCTCGTCACGCCCACCGCGTACGGCACGCCGCAGCGGACGGCGGCGGGCTTCGACGGGCGGCGGCTGCAGCTCCTGCTGGCCGTCCTCGAGAAGCGGGAGGGCCTGCGGCTCTCCACGCACGACGTGTTCGTCAACGTCGCCGGCGGCGTGCGGCTCGACGAGCCGGCCGTCGACCTCGGCGTCATCGTCGCCGTCGCCTCGTCTTTCCGCGACGTCCCGGCGGACACGGGCGCCGTGCTCATCGGCGAGGTCGGGCTGGGGGGCGAGGTGCGGACCGTCGGGCAGCTCGGGCCGCGCCTGAAGGAGGCGGCCAAGCTGGGCTTCGAGCGGGCCCTCGTGCCGAAGAACAACCTCAAGGGCCTGACGCCGCCGAAGGGCCTCGACGTCACCGGCGCGGAACGCCTGCACGACGTGCTGGATCTGGTACTGTAGCCCATCGTAGGCCGCCACGTAGGGGCGTTGCACACAACGCCCCTACGACTGACACATCGGATAGAAGGAAGAACCGAATCCCGCCGCAGGCCCACCGCGTACGCACCGCGGCCATGCTTTTCCTCGCCGCCGCACAATAACCCGGCGATGCCCTTCGTTGTGATCCTGCCCCCGGCGGAGGCCGGTGGTCCCGGGATCGATCCGAGCCAACCCCTCGCGGATGCCGCCTACGGACGAACAGCTCGTCGCTGCGTACCTCGACCACGGCGATCAGGACGCCTTCCGCGTCCTCGTCGAGCGCCACCAGGAGCGTGTCTTCGGCTACCTGATGGGCATGGTGCGCGACCGCGACCTCGCCAACGACCTCTTCCAGGAGACCTTCCTGCGCGTCGTCTCGGCGATGCAGAAGCGGCGCGGCTCCTACACGCAGCAGGGCCGCTGGCTCGGATGGGTCCTCCGCATCGCCCGCAATGCCACGCTCGACCATCTCCGAAGCCGCAAGAAATGGCTCGACGTCGATGCCGACGACGAGGAGGGCGCTTCCTTCTGGGATCGCCTCCCCGACGACGCGCCTGCCGCCGACGAGACGTTGCACCACGGCGAGGTCAGCGACCGCCTCGAAGCCTGCATCGCCGATCTGCCGCCGGAGCAGCGCGAGGTCCTGCTGCTGCGGCACGAGACGGACCTGACCTTCCGCGAGATCGCCGAACTCACCGACGTCTCGATCAACACGGCCCTCGGGCGGATGCGCTACGCCCTGCTCAACCTCCGCAAGATGCTCGATACCCCCCGTACCAGCCAGCCGGCCCGGAGCCAGGCGCTCTGACTCCACCGGCCCCTGCGCATGGATAAACGACTACACATCGTGCAGCACCTCTACGGCGACGCCGACCCGCCCGAGGCACTCCGCTCGGACCCCGCCCTGCGGGCCGAGTTCGAGGCCATGCAGGCGGTGAAGCAGGCGCTCGACCAGCGGCCGAAGGCGCGTCC
>JAWWAN010000440.1:0-3887 GCA_033721675.1 Rhodothermales bacterium
CCGAGGACTCCATTCAGCGCCGCGCCGTGCTCTACGACAAGGAGGGCGATGCGCATTTCGACACCATCAGCGCCTTTATCAAGAGCCTGCGCGGCAGCGACCCGGACGCCGCGCTCTACTGGCTCGCGCGGATGGTCTACGCCGGCGAGGACCCGCGTTTTCTGCTGCGCCGCATGCTCATCTTCGCCGCCGAGGACGTCGGGCTGGCCGACCCGCGCGCGCTCCAGATCGCGCAGGCGGCGGCGGCGGGCTTCGAGTACGTCGGCATGCCGGAGGGGCAGTTCCTCCTCGCCGAGTGCTGCCTCTACCTCGCCACCGCGCCCAAGAGCAACAGCGCCTTCGCCTACTTCGACGCCCTCCGCCACGTGCAGGACGAGCAGACGGGCGAGGTGCCGAACCCGCTCAAGGACGCCAGCCGCGACAAGAAGGGGCTGGGCCACGGCGTCGGCTACAAGTACCCGCACGCCTACCGCGAGGGCTACGTGCCGGAGCAGTACCTGCCGCCGGAGATGCAGGGCCTCTACTTCTACGCGCCCCGAGACCTCGGCTACGAGCGCGAGGTCGCCGCGCGCCTGGAACGCCTCCGCGCGCGCGACGCCGAGGAATCCATCGAGAAACGCGTCCGCCGCTACGGCGGGGACGACGACGCGGCCTGACCGCCCCGCGCCCCGTCAGAACCCGGCGGCCTTCGCGTCGAAGCTGCGCGAATCGGCGGCGCCGTAGCGGAGGCCGGTGCGCGGGTCGATGTGGATGCCGTGGGCGTGGCCCTGCGCGCCGCGGAAGTAGACCGTGTGGCCCATCATCTCGTAGAGCCGGCGCGTGTCCGGCGTGATGCCGAGCCGCTCGAACGAGGTCCGGTCCGGCAGCCACTGGTGGTGGATGCGCGGCGCCTCCACGGCCTGCGCCACGTTCATCCCGTGGTCGATCATGTTGAGCACCACCTGGAGGACCGAGTTGATGATGGTCCGCCCGCCAGGGCTGCCGATGACGAGCCACGGCCGGCCGTCCTTCGCCACGATGGTGGGCGTCATCGACGAGAGCATCCGCTTCTCGGGCGCGGCGAGGTTGGGCGGGGTGCCGATGTAGCCGCGCGTGTCCGTGTAGCCGGGGATCGGGTTGAAGTCGCCCATCTCGTTGTTGAGCAGGAAGCCGGCGCCGTCGACCACCATGCGCGAGCCGTAGCTGTACTCCAGCGTGTAGGTCAGCGAGACGGCGTTGCCCTCGGGGTCGACCACGGAGAAGTGGGTCGTCTCCTCGCTCTCGTAGGCCATGTACGCGTCGTTGAAGGCGGACGAGTCGCTCTCCGAAGCGCGGAACAGGTCGATCGTCTCGCGCAGCTCCTCGGCGTAGGCTTTGGAGGTCAGCCGGTCCACCGGCATGTCCGGGTTGAAGGCGGGGTCGCCCACGTAGCGGGCGCGGTCCGCATAGGCGCGGCGCATGGCCTCGGTCAAGAGGTGCAGGTAGAGCGCCGAGTTGTGGCCGATCTCGGCGAGCTCGAACCCTTCGAGGATGTTGAGCATCTCGACGAGCGCGACGCCGCCGGAGGAGGGCGGGCTCATGGCGTAGACGTCGTAGCCCCGGTACGTGCCGTGGATGGGGGCCTGCTCGACGGCCTCGTAGCGCGCGAGGTCCTCCTCGGTGATGATGCCGCCCTGCTGCCGCATGTAGTCCGCGAGGCGGCGGGCCGTCTCGCCTTTGTAGAAGCCGTCGTGGCCGTCGTCGCGGATGCGCTTGAGCGTCTCGGCGAGGTCGGGTTGCTTCCAGATCTCGCCCGGCGCGTAGGGCTCGGTGCCGTCTTTGAGGAAGGCGGCGCGCGTAGCGGCGTACCAGTCCTCGTCGGTCGAGGCGAGCCAGTCGAGGAAGCCTTCCATGGCCCACGTCATCGGGAAGCCGTCTTCGGCGAGGCGGACGGCGGGCTCGACGAGGTCTTCCCACGGCAGGCTGCCGAGGCGCTGGTGGGCCAGGTAGAGGCCCGCCACGGTGCCGGGCACGCCCACGGCGAGCGGTCCGTCGTGGTTGCTGTTGTCGCGGATCTCGCCGTCCTCGTCGAGGAACATCGTCTCATGCGCGGCCAGCGGCGCCTTCTCGCGGAAGTTGAAGGCCGTCACTTCGCCGTCGCCGCCGTGGTAGACCAGGAAGCCGCCGCCGCCGATGTTGCCGGCCGAGGGGTACGTGACGGCGAGCGCGAAGGCCGTCGCCACGGCCGCGTCGACGGCATTGCCGCCGCGCCGCATCACGTCCGCCCCGATCTCGGAGGCGAGGTGGTGGCTGGTGACGACCATCGCCTGCCGCGCCGGCGCCGGCGTGCGTCCGCTCTGCGCCCATGCGTGCGAGGCGCCGAGGAGGAGGAGAGCCGCGAGGAGTACGAAACGAGCTGCGGTGCGCATCATCGAGAACCGGTCAGGGATGGGAGGAGAAAAGGGGGGCGGCAGCAGGATCGTATGAGCACGGGGAGGGAGGCGTGCCGGGCGTGATGGTCAGGGCCCGGGATCAGGCGGCCATCGCCCCGTTCGAGGCACGGCCGAGCGGGGTACAAACAAGCGCGAGGCGGGCGAAAAGTCAACGCCTTCAGCGCGGGCCGAAGTCGGCCTCCATCAGCATCCACACGTGCGGGTCGAGCACGACGCGGGCGGGCGCCCCGGCCAGCTCCAGGTCGAACGTGAACGTCTCAGCCTTCTCGTCCACGTCCGCCACGACGATGCGGGGCAGCAGGGCCTCGTCCGTGTAGATGCCGATTTCCAGGGGGACCGCGAACGCCGGCCCGTCCTGCGTCTGGCGGAGGGCGACGGTGAGGTGCTGCGCGGCGGCGTCGTACGACCACGTGCCTTCGAAGACCGGGTGCCCGGCGCGGCGGAGCCACTGGTCGAAGAAGGCGTCGAGGTCCTGGCCGGAGACGTCCTCCATGACGTGCATGAAGTCCTCGGTGGTGGCGTTGCCGTCGCGGTAGCGGGCGTAGTAGGCGCGCAGGCCGTCCCAGAACACCTCGGTGCCCAGCCGGTAGCGCAGCATGTGGAGGACGAAGCCGCCCTTCTGGTACGAGTTCGGGTTGAGGAGCTGGAGCAGGTTCTGGGGCGTCTCCTCCCAGACGACGGGCAGCGGGGTGCGCGCGTGGAAGGCGATGATCTGGCCCCGATCCTGCGCCATCTCGGCGGCCAGCCGCTCCCGCCCGTAGGTGTGCTCCAGGTAGAGCGCCGTCAGGTAGGTGGCGAAGCCTTCCGAGAGCCAGACGTGGGGCCAGTCCGCCTCCGTCACGGCATTCCCGAACCACTGGTGCGCCACCTCGTGGGCGATCAGGCCCTCGGCGCGCCGCTCGCCGGTGACGGAGTTCTCGCTGTAGAAGATGTTGCTGGCGTTCTCCATGCCGCCGTAGCGTGTCCTGGACTGCACATTCGCGAGCTTCTCGTAGGGGAACGCCCCCAGCCGGCTGACGAAGTACAGCAGCACGGGCTCGGCGAGGGCATAGTCGAAGAAGCCGGCGTCGCGGTCCTGCGGGTACACCCACGATTCGACGGAGGCCCCGGCGACCTCGTCCACATACTCGACGGCGAAGCGGGCCGCGCCGATGACGGCGACCTTGGTGGCGAGGGGGGCGTCGGTGCGCCAGCGCGTCAGGCGCAGGCCGTCGCCCAGGTCGGTCTCCTCGGCGAGGCGTCCGCTGCCGACGACCTGGTAGTGCGCCGGCGCCGTCACGGCGAACTCGACGCGCGCCTTGTCGGACGGATGATCGACGGCGGGGAGCCAGTGGCGGGCGCGGTTCGGCCAGTTGTCGCCGAAGAACGTGCGGTCCCCGTGCTTGTTGGTCGAGATGATGAGCCCGTCGGCCGGGACGCCGCCGTAGCGGACGGTGAACGTCCGCCGCGCACCCGCCTGCGGCGCGGGGTCGAGCG
>JAWWAN010000441.1:0-3884 GCA_033721675.1 Rhodothermales bacterium
CAGTGGATGCTCCGGATCACCGACTATGCCGACCGGCTGCTGGAGGGGCTCGACGACCTCGATTGGCCGGAGTCGGTCAAGGCCATGCAGCGGAACTGGATCGGCCGGAGCGAGGGGGCCGAGGTCGACTTCGGCATCGTCGGCTTCCCCGAAGACCGCATCCGCGTCTTCACCACGCGGCCAGACACGCTCTTCGGCGCCACCTTCATGGTCCTCGCCCCGGAGCACCCGCTCGTCGAGAAGATCACGACGGAGGCGCAGCGCGGGGCCGTGGACGCCTACCGGGAGGAGGCCGCCCGCAAGAGCGACCTCGAACGCACCGAGCTGCAGAAAGAGAAGACCGGCGTCTTCACGGGCGCCCATGCCGTCAACCCCGTCAACGGCAAGAAAATCCCGATCTGGGTGGCGGACTACGTGCTCGCCACCTACGGCACCGGCGCCATCATGGCCGTCCCCGGCCAGGACGAGCGGGACTGGGCCTTCGCCGAGACCTTCGGCCTCCCCATCGTCCGCACCGTCCAGCCCCCGGACGGCTTCGACGGCACGGCCTACACCGGCGACGGCCCCGCCATCAACTCCGACGCCTCGGACCGCGCCATCCCCGGGATCGCCGAGCGCGGTGCGAATCTTAACGGATTGCACGTGGCCGAAGCGAAGGCGAAGATCATCGAGTGGCTCGAAGCCGAGGGGGTGGGGCACGCGCGCGTCAACTACAAGCTGCGCGACTGGCTCTTCTCCCGCCAGAGGTACTGGGGCGAGCCGTTCCCCATCGTCTTCGTGGACGAGCGGCCGGTGCTGGTCCCGGAAGAGGATCTGCCCGTGACGCTGCCGGATCTGGAAGAATTCAAGCCGAGTGGCTCGCCGGAGGGCCCCCTCGCCCTGGCCGAGGACTGGCTCCACACGGTCGATCCCGAGACGGGAAAGCCGGCCCGGCGCGAGACGAACACGATGCCCCAGTGGGCCGGCTCCTGCTGGTACTACCTCCGCTACATCGACCCCCATAACGACGAGCGCCTGGTCGATCCAGAAAAGGAGAAATACTGGATGCCCGTCGATCTCTACATCGGCGGGGCCGAGCATGCGGTGCTGCACCTGCTCTATGCGCGCTTCTGGCACAAGGTGCTCTACGACGCCGGCGTCATCGCCACGCCCGAGCCCTTCGGCCGGCTCATCCACCAGGGCATGATCCTGGGCGAGATGGAGTATACGGCCTACGTGGACGCCGGCGGCACCTACGTCTCGGCCGAGCACGTGGCCGAGGACATCGATACCCGCACCGGCCTGCCCGTCCGCCCGAAGCTCGTCGCCGAAGACCGCGTCGCGAAGCGCGGCGACGTCTTCGTCGTCAAAGACGCGCCCGAGATCCGGGTGGACGCGCGCGCGCACAAGATGTCCAAGAGCCGGGGCAACGTCGTCAACCCGGATGAGGTCATCGCGCAGTACGGCGCCGACGCGTTCCGGCTCTACGAGATGTTCATGGGGCCGCTGGAGCAGGTGAAGCCGTGGAGCACGCGCGGCGTGGAGGGCACCTTCCGCTTCCTCAACCGCGCCTACCGGCTCCTCGTCGACGAAGACTCCGGCGAGCTGAACCCGAGCGTGCAGGAGGCGGAGCCGACGAAGGAGCAGCTCCGTATGCTGCACCGGACGATCCAGAAGGTGACGGACGACGTCGAGGGGCTGCGCTTCAACACGGCCATCGCGGCGATGATGGAGTTCGTCAATGCCGCGAACAAGTGGGACGTGCTGCCGCGCGCCGTCGCCGAGCCGTTCGTGCTGGTCCTCAGCCCGTTCGCGCCGCACCTGGCCGAGGCGCTCTGGCAGCGCCTGGGCCACGCCGAGACGCTGGCCTACGCGCCCTGGCCGGAGGTGGTCGAGGAGTACCTCGCGGAGGAGACCGTCGAGATCGCCGTGCAGGTCAACGGCAGGGTGCGCGGCAGCATCGCCGTCCCGGCCGACGCCGAGAAGGCGGCGGTGCTGGCGGCGGCGAAGGAGGACGAGAACGTCGCCCGCCACCTCGACGGCAAGACGCTCCGCCGCGAGATCTACGTCCCCGGCCGCATCGTCAACTTCGTCGCCAACTGACGCGCCGGACGCCTCCGGAAGCCTCGATGCCCATGCCTGCCCAGCGCCCAACCGCCCGCCCCGAACCCCTGGACGTCCTGGCCCTGGCGGCGCACCCGGACGACGTGGAGCTGAGCGCGGGCGGCACGGTCTGCCTGATGGCGCAGCAGGGCTACCGCGTCGGCATCGTCGATTTCACGCGGGGCGAGCGGGGTTCGCGCGGCACGCCGGAGGGGCGGATGGAGGAGGCCCGCGCCGCCTCCGAGGTCATCGGCCTCGCCGCGCGAGAGAACCTCGGCCTCCCCGACGGCAACCTCGTCAATACGGAAGCGAACCGGCTGCGCGTGATCCGGGCCGTGCGCCGCTACCGGCCGCACCTCGTGCTCGTCAACCCCCTCGAATGCCGCCATCCGGATCATGGGGCCGCCGCGCGCCTCGCCACCGAGGCCCTCTTCTACAGCGGCCTCCGCAAGATTGAGACCGCCGAAGACGACGGCACCCCGCAGGAGCCGTGGCGGCCCCACCACGTGCTCCACTACATGCAGTCCATCCCGTTCGAGCCCACGGTGGTGGTGGACGTGAGCGCCGTGTGGGAGCAGCGCATCCAGACGCTCCGGGCGTTCCGGTCGCAGTTCCACAACCCCGAGTACGAGGCCGCCGAGGACGAGCCGCAGACGTACGTCTCCAACCCGGAGTTCTTCGCGTGGATCGAGGCGCGGGCCCGCACTTACGGCTACCACATCGGCGCGACCTACGGCGAGCCCTTCCTGTACCGCCACGGCCCCCTCGGCACCGGCGATCTCGTTGCCTTTCTGGGCCGGGAGAAGCCGTTCCGGTAGCGGTGGAAGGTGGCCTCGCTCAGTCCTCCATGACCGTGTTGAGGAAGTCTTCGGCCGAGGTGTAGCCGTCGCCGTCGGCGGCGACGATGGCGGTGACGGCCTGGAGGTATTCGTCTGCGGAGGCGCCCAGGCGGGCGCGGAGGCGGGCGCGGAGGCGGGCGAAGAACCGATGCGCCGCCTGGTCGTCGCGCGGGGCGAGGGTGAGGACGAGGCGGCGGCGGTTCGCGTCGAAGAAATGATCGTCGGTGGCGCCGAGGAGGGCGCGCGAGCAGTCGAAGAGGGGGTCGAGGTCGAGCCCCTGCGCGGTGCCGGCGTCGGCGCGGAGGGCGACGAGCAGGAAGGGGGTGCCGTGGAGGGCGTGCTCCTGGAAGCGGCGCTGGAGGCGCAGGCTGAATCCGGCCGCGTCGGCCGGGGGCTGCTCGGGCGGCAGGGTCCGGTCTACCTCGGTGTCTTCGAGGTCCCAGCCGAGCGCACCGGGCCCGGCGAGGGGAGCGAAGGCGGGGTGGGTGCTCGGCGCGAGCACGGCGGGGGGGAAGGCCGCCGGGTCGAGCTGGACGACGGCCTCCTGGTGGTGGTGCCCGCGCTGCGGGCGCAGCGCCAGCCGGGGTGCCGGGTGCTCCGGGTCGGCTTCGAGGGTCAGTACGCCCGCCATCTGCTCGCCGATGAAGGCGGCGAGGGGGCGCGTCTTCGCGTCTTCCGGCGCCGTGAGCGTCATCAGCAGCGTCAGCTCCAGCGCGTCGAGCTGGGCCAGGAAGTGCATGAAGGCGGGCCGGAACCGCTCGGCCTCCCGAAAGGCGAGGAACGGCTGGGCCTCGTCGAGGACGAGGCGGCGCGGCCCGTGCCGGCGGACGAGCGTGACGAGGTCGGTCAGCGTCCGGGGGCGGACGTCGTCGTCGAGGGCGCGGAGGGCGTCGGCAGAGGGGAAGCGCAGCAGCCGCAACAGCCCGGTCTCGTGTGCGGCGCGGAGGTCGAGCCCGGCAGTAC
>JAWWAN010000442.1:0-3879 GCA_033721675.1 Rhodothermales bacterium
CCCATCGAGACGTGGTCCTCCTGGCCCAGGCTCGTCGGGATCGAGTCCACCGAGGCCGGGTGGGCATATACCTTGTTCTCGGAGACGAGCGCGGCGGCGGTATACTGCGGGATCATGAAGCCGGAGTTGATGCCGGTCTCCTTCATCAGCAGCTTGGGCAGGCCGTCGTGCCCTTCGAGGAGCAGGTACGTCCGCCGCTCGGAGATCGAGGCCAGCTCGGCCAGCGCGAGCGCGGCATAGTCGAGCGCGAGGGCGAGGGGCTGGCCGTGGAAGTTGCCGCCGGAGAGCACGTCGCCGTTCTCGAAGACGAGGGGGTTGTCCGTGACGCTGTTGATCTCGGTCTCGACGACGGCCGCCGCGTGGGCGAGCGCGTCGCGGCTGGCGCCGTGGACCTGCGGCACGCACCGGAGGCAGTACGGGTCCTGCACCTTGCCGCAGTGCCGGTGCGACTCCAGGATCTCGCTCTCGACGAGCAGCGCCCGCACGTTGCGCGCCACGCGCGCCGCGCCGGGGTGCGGGCGCAGCGCCTGGATGCGGGCGTCGAAGGGCACGAGGCTTCCCTGCAGCGCCTCCAGGCTCATCGCCGCCAGCACGTCGGCCGCGAGGCAGAGGTGCTGGGCGCGCTCCAGCACGTACGCCCCGTAGGCGCTCATCAGCTGCGTGCCGTTGATGAGGGCGAGGCCATCCTTGGCCCCGAGGCGGAGGGGCTCCAGGCTGTGCTCGGCGAGGACGTCGGCGGCGGGGCGCGTGCCTCGGCCGTCCGCATCCCAGAACTGCCCGTGGCCGATGAGCGGGAGGGCGAGGTGCGCCAGCGGCGCGAGGTCGCCCGAGGCCCCGACGCTGCCCCGGCTCGGCACGGCCGGCACGAGGCCCAGCGCGTCGAACCGCAGCAGCCGCTCGAACGTGGCGGGTGAGACGCCGGAGAACCCCAGCCCGAGGGCGTGGATCTTGAGCTGGAGCATCAGCCGGCAGACCGGGCGCGGCACGAGCTCGCCGATGCCAACGGCATGGCTCAATAACAGGTTGTGCTGGAGCTGCTCGACGGCGTCGTCCGGGATCCGCTGCCGGGCCAGCACGCCGAAGCCGGTGTTGATGCCGTAGTGCGCCTCCCCGTCGCGCAGCGCGGCCTCGACGACGGACCGCGCCCGGCGCACGCGCACCGCGTCGCGCCGCAGCGCGGCGAGGCTCGCGGTGAGGTCGTCGTAGAGATGGGCGAGGCGGACGGGATGGTCGACGGCGAGGGGACTGCGTTCCATCGAGGCGTCGTCTGGAGGAGAGCGGTGCGACGGGCATAAGATCCGGCGCGCGCGGGCAGACGTGCAACGGCCGATGGTGCTGAGCAGCACGGCACGGTGCCGCTCGGGCCGCGCACCGCTCTGGGCGCATCGAGAGCCGGCTTGATTGACGATTGCTGATTGGCGATGGATGATTGCAGAGGGAGCGACACCGGGTTCCTTCCCTCCTCTCTCATCCATCCATGCTCCGCACTCATCCATCGTAGTACATCCCGTTTATCCCTCCGGTCCTCCCCGTTGCACGGGGAGGGACGCGGGGATTTGGCGCGGTGCCTGCCAGTAAAGTCCTGCGCCGTGCGAAGGCGTGGTCCAAGCACTTCGGCGGCGCTCAGCACAGGCTCCGCCGAGGGAACGGGACCGGGGAGGTAGACCCGCCGCGATCAGGCCGGTGCCGTGCCGGCCTCAGAAGTCGATGTGGCGGGTGAAGCCGCCGATGCTGTCGCGGAACTGGAGGATGAAGGCTTCGAGCGCCCCCAGCGTGGTGCCCCCCTCGGCCACGAAGTCGGCATCGATGGAGAGGGCGCCGGCGCTGTTCCGGTAGGCCGTCGCGAACCGCTTGGTGCGGTTCCACTCGTTGACGAGGTCGAGGGCGGGCTCCTCGTTGAGGCGGAACGTGGAGACCAGCCGCACGCTCGCGCAGGCCGCGCCGGCGTCGTCGCACCCGTAGAAATACATCGAGGCCGAGTAGCTGCCCAGGGAGAAGGCGAACTTGGGGTCGCCATCGTCGTCGGTGGTGCGCTCGTAACCCATCCCCATGCGCGCGAGCAACCGCTCGACGGAGTCCGGCGAGACGGCGTGGATCACGCCCACCGCGCCGAGGGCTTCCAGGCGGCTGCGGAGGCTGTCTTCCTGGGCTTTCAGGTCCAGCTCGCGCTCCGCCACCGCCTCGCCCAGCCGCACCGCCACGGCCTCGTTCAGGGCCGCCTCGTCCATCCGGTTGGAGAAGAAGAAGGCGGCGCCGCCGACGGCGAAGAAGAGGAGCACGAGGACGAGCGACGAGGTGCGCATGGCGGCGGGCGGCAGATCGGGAGGGCGGCACGTGCCCCCCATGATCCGCCGGCCCGGCCACGATGTCAAGCGGCCCGGAGACGGCTCCTACTCCATCCGCCGCCCCGGCATCTGCCGGCCGTTCTGGTGGAGCACCACGCCCTGCACCACGCCCTCCGCATCCACCTGGAAGTGCAGCTCGGCCTCGACGGCCTTCAGGAAGAACGTGGAATCCGAAGACGGATAGATGGAGAACTGCGGCTGGCCCGTCGCCTGGGC
Source organism: Rhodothermales bacterium (assembly GCA_033721675.1). Classification (GTDB taxonomy): domain Bacteria; phylum Bacteroidota; class Rhodothermia; order Rhodothermales; family JAWWAN01; genus JAWWAN01. Next base: position 2,562 of record JAWWAN010000442.1, read on the forward strand.
GAAGAGCCGGTCCTCCTCCCGGATGATGACGATGGAGAAGGTAGGCGCGATCTGGTAGGTGCCCACGTAGCGCTCCAGCACCTCCGGCGCGACGTCCACGGGGACGCGCACCTCGGCGAGGGGCACGGTGGGATCGAGAATGTGGGCGCCGAGGTCGTCCACGTCCGCGCTCGAATTCGCCAGCACCACCACGCCCCGGCCCCGGGCAGGATCGTAGCCGGCGAAGCTGCTGAAGCCGCCGGTGCCGCCGTTGTGCCACACCATCTCTGACCGGTCGGTCCGGCGGACGTGCCACCCGAGCCCGACGTGGTTCGGGCCGGCCGCCTCGGCGCGGGGGGTCGTCGCCTCGTCCATCACGGCGTCCAGCGGGGTGCCGGCGAGCCCGAGGTGGGCGGCCAGGAAGCGCAGCAGCTCATCGGCGGTGGAGCGGAGCGCGCCGGCGCCGGCGAGGGCCGGGAGGTCCCAATAGGCGACGGGCCGGCCGTCGCGGTAGCCCGTCGCCAGCCGCGCCCGCTGGTCCTCGGTCAGCGCGATGCCGGTATCGCCGAGGCCGAGCGGGCCGAGGATGCGTTCGCGGAGGAGCGTCTCGTAGTCGGTGCCGGCGCGGCGGGCCAGCACGTGCCCCAGCAGCCCCATGCCGAGGTTCGAGTAGGCGTACTGCTCGCCCGGCGCGCGGGGCAGCGTGTATGCGTTCAGGAAAGCGTAGAGCTGCTCGGCTGTGTAATCGGCGTAGGGGTTGCCCATATCCGCCGGGGCGAAGTTGGTGGGCAGACGCGGCAGGCCGGACGTGTGGGATGCCAGGTGGGCCAGCGTGATCGCCTCGCCGCCGGGCATCGAGACGCCCTCCGGCAGGTAGCGCGCCACGGGGTCGTCCAGCGCCACCTCGCCGCGCGCGGCCATCTCCGCCAGGAGCAGGCCGGTGAAGGCCTTCGTGATGGATCCGATCTCGAAGACCGTGTGCGCGTCCGGGGCCGCGTCCTGCTCCGGCCCCACCCGTCCGTACGCATAAAGTGTGGTCCCCCCGGCGTCGATGACGCCGACGATGATCGCGGGGTTGTCGCCGGCGTCGACGCGTGCCCGGATGCTCGCGGCCACCTCCTCGGGGATGGCCGGCGCCTGCTGGGCCTGGACGGGGAGGGCGAAAACGCTGAGCAGCAGGGCGGCGGCACAGCGAATAGGACGGTCCTTGCGGTTTATCGACGAAAGCATGGCAGGGTTGGATCAGGAGTCGAGCATCGGGAGGTCCACGCCGCGCGCGCGGGCGGTCTCCACGGCGAGGTCGTAGCCGGCGTCGGCGTGGCGCATCACGCCCGTGCCA
>JAWWAN010000443.1:0-3872 GCA_033721675.1 Rhodothermales bacterium
GGCCAGGCCTCCAGCGGGTGCAGGTTGTCCAGCGTGACGAACGAGCCCGTGCCCAGCACGGCCGCGTACTCGTCGCGCGGCGCGAAGTTGGGCGTGAAGAGCATCCGCGCGGGGTCGAGGTCGGGGAAGAGGGCCCGGATGTGGGCCACCTCGCCGGGCGAGACGCACTCGAAGCCGAGGCCGAGGCGCTCGAAGAGGCGCAGGACGTCCGCGTGGGGGTTCGCCTTCATCGCGTAGAAGAAGCGGTCTACGGCGCGGAGGCGGCGCAGGCGCTCGGCGGCCGCCCGCAGCGTGGCCTCGTCGTAGACGTAGACCGGGGCGCGGTCTTCGGCGAGGGCGAGGAGGTCGTCGCGGCGGGCGTGCCACCACGGCGTGGCGGCCACCGGCCCGGCGGGCTGGGCGTCGAACAGCTCGCGCCAGCTCGGGCCGAAGAGGGCGTCCGCGCCGCTGTGGTCGAAGAACTCGGCGTGGAGGGCGCGCACGAGCCGGTCCGCGTGCTGCTCGTCGACGACGAACGTCAGGTTGAGGTCGCTCGCGCTCTGGGTGACGAGGTGGATCGTCTGCTCTTCGAGCGCGTCGAGCGCCGGCCCCATCTCGTGCAGGATCGACCGCATGTTGCGCCCGACGAGGCTGACGGCCGCGCACGGCCCGATCTGGCGGGCGGTGCAGAACGCCCCCAGGCTGCTCAGGAGCGACTGCACGACGGCGGGGTCGAGGTCGGTCTCCATCGGGTCCAGCGAGACGGTCACGTTCGTCTCGCTCGTGGCGATGAGGTCTACCGAGAGGTCGTGCCGCTCGAACTCGGTGAAGACGCGCGCCAGGAAGCCCACGGCGTGCCACATCTCGGGAGACTCGATGGCGATGAGCGTGATGCCCTTGCGCGCCGAGATGGCCTTCACCTGCGGCGCGGTGTCCGGCACGTCGTGGCTGACCACGGTATGCTCCATCTGGGGCGCCTGCGTGCAGCGGATGTGGAGCGGGATGCCGCGGCGGCGGGTGGGGTCGATGGAGCGGGGATGGAGCACCTCGGCGCCGGTCGAGGCCAGCTCCTGCGCCTCGTCGTAGTCGAGCTGCCGCAGGAGGCGGGCCGAGGGGATCCGGTGCGGGTTGGCGGTGAACATCCCGGGCACGTCCGTCCAGATCTCCAGGCGGCCGGCTTCGAGCTTCGAGGCGAAGTAGGCGGCCGAGGTATCCGAGCCGCCCCACCCGACGAGCACGGTCTCGCCGCCGCGCGTGGACGCGATGAAGCCCTGGGTGAGGAAGGCGGCGGCGCCCCGCGCGCCGAGGGTTTCCTGGAGCGCGGGGTCCGGGTCGTGGTGGCAGGTGGCGGAGAGGTAGCGCCGGTGCGGCATCAGGCGCGGGTCGTCTCGGGCGACGAGGTGGTCGCGGGCGTCGAGCCACTCGGCGGCGAGCCCTTCGCGGCGGAGGAAGGCGGCGCCGAGCGTGGTGCTCATCAGCTCGCCCATCGCCAGCACACGCGCGCGCAGCGGCGGCGAGACGTCGCGGGTGAGCGTGGCGCCGAGGGCCAGCCGCTCCAGCTCGGTGAAGTAGTCGCCCAGCACGGCGTCGGCGTCGAGCCCGAGGTCGTCGGCCAGCGCCCGGTGGCGGGCCTGGATCTGCTCGACGAGCGGCTCGCTCTGGCCGTGGAGGGCCTCGTCGAGCAGGGCGTTGAGCGCGCGCGAGATCTTGCTGACGGCCGAGCAGACGACGAACGGCCGCACGCCTTCGTCGATGCGCTGCTGAACGACGTCGCGGATGGTGGCCCAGCGCTCGGCCGTCGAGACGCTGGTGCCGCCGAACTTCATCACGATCCAGGGAGAGGTGGACATCGAAAGCGGGGAAGAGGGAGGAGGGAAGAGCGAAGGGGACGCGGGAAAATAGGGAATGGGGGCGTGCGCGGTAGGCCGTCCGGCCCCATGGCCGATCCCGTGTGCCTATTTTCTCCGGGTTCACCGAGCCGCTTCTTCATTCACCACGCCCCGCCCGTTCCATGCTCCTCCGCCCCGCCTGGGATCTGTTGCAAGAAAAGGTCTTTTCCGCCCCCTCCACCGAGACCCTCTTCAACCCGTACCGGGACCGCCGCGACGACCTCGACCTGCCGGACGCGCCGGCCATCCGCCGGGACAACCTGCGGCGCTACCTGGCGTGTTACGCGCGCCGCCCGCCCGTCTTTCTGCTCGCCGAGGCGCCCGGCCCGTGGGGCTGCCGCTTCTCGGGGGTGCCCCTCGTGAGCGAGGAGCAACTCGCCGAGGATACGTTTCCCATCGACGGGCAGCCGTCCAGCCTGGCCGAGGCGCCCTACCGGGAGTACAGCGCCTCGATCTACTGGCGCACGCTCGGGCCGTACTTCCCGCACTTCTTCACGTGGAACAGCGTGCCGCTGCACCCGCACCGGGCCGGCGAGCCCCTCACGATCCGCACCCCCCGCGCGGCCGAGGTGACGGCGTGGACCGGCGTGCTGGCCGGCCTCCTGGCCGTCCTCCGGCCCCGGCGCGTGCTGGCCGTCGGGCGCAAGGCGGAGTATGCGCTCGGCAAGATCGGCGCGGAGGGCACGTACGTGCGCCACCCCTCGCAGGGCGGCGCCACCCGGTTCCGCGAGGCCGTCCGTGCGGTGATGCAGGAAGAGGTCGGTGCCTGATGCCGGGTCGGCGTACGTACCGGGGGGCGGCGGCCTCGCGCGGGGCCGGGAGGACCAGAACGGACTGCGCTCGACGACCGCTCAGAACCAGTACGACCTCCGCCGGGTGAAGGAGGATTAAGGAAGTGTTGCGGGTGTAACCCCGCCGCCGCTTCAAGCATAGAAACGGGGTGCCGATACTATTACGTCGCCCAGACCGTGCGGCCGGCTGGCACACCGATACACCCAACCCCTGCGATCCGAATCATGTCTCTACCCGCACCGGATTCGTTCGACCGCCTCGACGATCAGCAAATCGATTTCTACCTGGCCGAGTATCAACGCGTGCTCGGGATGTTCGACGGGTATTCGTCGAAGGCGGCGGGGGATCTGCGGCGGCGGCTGGCCGCGACGATGGAGCGGCTGCGGCGTGAGGCCCGGCGCCGGCAGGGCGAGGCGCACACGGGCACGGGCTCGGTCTGACGGCGGGTGCATCTGGGCGCCCGCGCCCGTATTTTCTCCATCCGCCCCGTGCCTCGACGGTTCACCTCCCATGGACCCATCTGATCGCTTGCTCGGCATCGTCGTCGCGCTTCAGGAGGAAGGATGGCAGCGCGCCGCCGACCTCGCCGCGCGCCTGGGCGTGAGCGCGCGGACGATCTACCGGGACGTCGAGGCGCTCGCCGAGGCCGGGGTGCCCGTCGTCGGGGTGCCGGGGCGCGGCTACCGGCTCAGCGAGGCCTATTTTCTGCCCGCCCTTCACCTGACGACGGACGAGGCCGTGCTCCTCCTGCTCGCCCTCGACGCCACCGACGGACGGCTGGAAACGCCGCTCCGGGCGGCGGCGGCCGGGGTGCGTCAGAAGCTCGACGCCCTCCTGCCGGACCGGCTGCGCGCCGAGGTCGCCGCGCTCCAGCAGCGCCTGCACTTCGAGCCGGCCAACGTCTTCGACGACGCAGCGGCGCGGCAGGCCCAGACGCGCCTCCGCCAGGCGTGGCAGGCGCAGCGGGCCGTCCGCCTCGGGCCGGCGGGGCGCGTCGTGCATCCCTACGGGCTCGTGCATGTCGGCGCGGCGTGGCACCTCATCGGCTACGACCGGCAGCGGCAGCGCGTCGAACACCTCCGGCTCGACCGGATCGAGACGGTGGAGGTGCTGGACGAGGCGTTCGAGCGGCCCGCCGGCTATACGCAGCGCTTCGGGCCGGCGGCACGCGAAATCATCGTACGCGTGCGCTTCGACGCCGCCGTGGCGCCC
>JAWWAN010000444.1:0-3871 GCA_033721675.1 Rhodothermales bacterium
GGGCCTGAGGCCGCCCCCCACCCCTTCAGGTCCCCGAGCGTATCCTCCGCACGCGAGGCGACCTACCTCCCTGGACGCGTCGGCCCGGCAGAGCGCGCCAGGCCGTGCACGCTCGCGCAAAAGCTGCACAACTGTGCACATATCTGGGCCGTGCTCACAGCCGACGCCCCCCCCGGGCGCGCTTTCGGTCGTGACGCCCAGTGGCTACCTTACGCCTCCACCCTCCTCCCCCTGCCCGCCCCGCGCTGGCCGCCCCGTGCGCCCTCCCGGCCTCCCCATACTGACCTACCACTCCCTCGACGACTCGGGTTCGGTGGTCTCGGTGGATCCGGCGCTCTTCGCCCGGCAGATGGCCCACCTGCATGCGGAGGGCTACCGCACGCTTCGGCTCGCCGAAGCCGCCCGCCGCCTCCGCACGGCCTCCCCCCTCCCAGACCGCTGCGTCGTCCTCACCTTCGACGACGGCTACCGGAACGTCTACACGGACGCGTTCCCCGTGCTCCAGCGCTACGGCTTCACCGCGACGGTCTTCCTCATCACGCGCTACTGCGGCGGGCACAACGACTGGCCCGGCCACGCCAGCCCGGTGGGCCGCCTGCCGCTGATGGACTGGCCGCAAGCGCGCGAGCTCCAGCGGCACGGCATCGAGCTGGGCGCGCATACCCTCACGCACCCCGACCTTCGCCGGCTCGATCCGGCCACGGCCGAGCAGGAGATCGCCCAGTCCAGGGCCGAGATCGAAGACCGCCTGGGCACGGCCGTCCACACCTTCGCCTATCCCTACGGGCGCTACGACGCGGCGGTGAAGGCGCTCACCGCCACGCACTTCGCCTGCGCCTGCTCCACCCGGCTCGGGCGCGCGCGGCCCGGAGACGACCCCTACGCGCTGAAACGGCTCGACGCCTACTACTTCCGCAGGGAACCGCTCTTCACCGACGTGCCCGTGCCGGTGCTGGACGCCTACCTCTTCGCCCGGCAGCGGCTGCGCGACCTCCGCAGCCGGCGAGGCTAGCCGACGCTCAGGCCGCGCCCGCGTGCAGGCGCTCGGCCAGCTGCGCCCTGCCGCTCCGGAGGGCGGCGTCGTGGATGACCTGGAGGTACTGCGGGAGGACGGCGGCCTCGGACCAGCGCTGCGCGAACGCGGCGCGCGCCGACTGCGCCATCTCCGCGCGGAGCCCCGGCTCGTGCTGCACGCGCCGCATCGCGGCCGCCAGCTCCTCGGGCGTCGTGAAGAGCATCCCCCCGCCGCTCTGCCGGATGAGCTCGGGGAACGGCCCGATGTGGCGCGCGAGGACCGGGGTGGCCTGCCGAAACGCCTCGATGAGGATGATGCCGAACGTCTCGAAACACACCGACGGCACGATCAGGGCCTCGGCGTGGTGGTAGTACGCCCGCAGCGCCTCCGGAGCCAGCCGCCCGAGGAAGCGGACGCGCGCCAGCCCCGCCGCCCGCGCCCGCAGCGCCTCGCCATAGTCCCCGTCGCCGATGATCAGCAGGTCGGCGTCGGGGTAGTCCCGGAAGAGCGGGATCACGTCGTCGAGCCCCTTGATCCGCTCCAGGCGGCCGACGAACAGGAAGTACGGGCGCTCGTGCGGGCGCGGAGCCGGCGCCGCGCGCTCCTCGGCAGCCGGATCCGGCAGGAAGTAGGGGACGACTTCCATCGGGCGCGCGAAGCCGAACTCGTGGTGCTTGCGCCGGCTGAACTCACTCTTGGCGATGAACGCATCCACGTGCCTGAGGCGCCGCTCCAGCAGCCCCGTGTAGCGCCACAGCTGCGGCGGGCGCCGGTGCCGGAGCACGCAGCGGAGGCACTCGCGCCCGGTGCACGGCTCCCGGCCATGCCGCCACAGCACGTGGGTCGGGCAGACCAGCCAGTGCTCGTGGGCCTCGTAGATCTTCACCGCCTCGCCGGCGGCGAGGATACCCGGGCCGCCCACCAGCGAGACGTTGTGGTACCAGATCACGTCGAAGCGCCCCTCTTCGAGCAGCCGCCGGATCGCGGAGCCGTTGGCGACGGGCCGCCCGAGCTGCTGCGTCAGGAGCGGCGAGAGCGCGCCCAGCCCGCTCCGCAGCCGCACCACCTCCACGCCGGGAGGCTCCTCCGGAGCGCCGGACGGGGTGGACGGGCTCAGCAGGTCGTAGGCGTCGGCGTCGTGCACGACGGTCACGTGGTGCCCCCGCCGCGCCAGCGCGCGGGAGAGCCGCTGCACCGCGATGCCGTCCCCCCCGAAGTTGTAGGGGGGGTAGAACGTGGTGACCATGCAGAACCGGAGCCCGCCCGGCCCGGCTTCTTCGCGGCCTGTGCGTGTGTGTGCAGCGTCTGTGCTCATGGCGCCTCAGCCCCGTACGGTCTGCTCGAAGATGCGCAACGTCTTCCGGGCCGCCGCCTCCCAGGTGAACTGCCGGGTGCGTGCCAGCCCGCGCTGCCGCATGGCGGCCCGGAGCGCGTCGTCGGCGAGCACCGTCCGGAGCGCCTGCCGCACGGCCTCGGGCTCCGTGGGGTCGAAGAAGTGGCCGGCGTCCCCGAGGATCTCCGGCAGCGAGCCCCGGTCGCTGGCTACCACGGGCGTCCCGCACGCCATCGCCTCCACGGCGGGCAGCCCGAACCCTTCCTCCAGCGAGGGGAAGACGAGCATCGCGGCGGCGTTGTAGAGGTAGACGAGGTCGGCGTCGGGCACGTAGCCTGCGAAGCGCACGTGCTCGCGGAGGCCGGCGGCCTCGACCTGCTGCTGCAGCCGGGGATAGTCCGAGAGGAAGACGTCCCGTTCGTAGTCCCCCACCAGAACGAGCCGGACGTCGGCGCAGGCCGGCTCGGCGAGGAGGCGGCCGAAGGCGTCCACCAGCACGCCCAGGTTCTTGTGGGGGCTGATCCCGCCCACGTAGAGCAGGAAGCGCTCGTCCGGGCGCAGCCCCGTGCGGCGGAGCACGTCGGTCATCGTGCCGTTGCGGTCCACGCGGCGGAACTCGTCGCTGGCGGCCTCGGTCGTCACCTGCACCTGGTGCTCGGGCAGGCCGAAGTAGTCGCAGATCTCGCGCTTCGAATAGTCGGACACGGTGAGCACGAGGTCGGCCTGCCGCAGGGCCAGCTGCTGCTTCGCCTTCCAGAAATACATGAGCTTCTTGTTGGGGAAGGTGGCCTGCGGGTGGTGATCGGCGATGACGTCGTGCAGGGTGACGATGACGCGGGTGCGGTTGAGGACGGGGAAGTAGGAGTAGACGGCCGGGAAGAAGAACAGGTCGAGGTCGTGGCGCAGCACCTCGCGCGTGAGGGCCCACACGTCCCTGATGGAGCGGCGTCCGGAGGCGGAGGCGGCTTGCGTGGGCGCCGCGCTCGTCGCGCCGGCGGCCACCGCCACGCCCTCCGGGAAGCGGCTGTGCCGGGCCGTCTCGTCGTCGGCGAAGAAGACGTAGTCGTTCTCGGCGTCCAGCGCCACGAGGGCGCGGAGGAGCTCGCGGGTGAAGCGGCCGAAGCCGCGCTGGTTGGCCCAGCAGGAGGCGTCCACGCCTATTTTCATCGGTATGCTCTCGTGCTGATGGCTCTCGTGCTGAGGGTGGCGCGTCAGGTCCACTGCGCGGCGCACCCGCCCACCCCGGCGGCGTAGCCGCACCCCTCGCCCAGCGCCCAGCTGCTCATGAAGAGCACGAGGTGGGGCAGCGCGCGGAGGAGCTCGCGCCGGTGCCGGCCCTTGCGTAGGGTGTGCAGGGCGATGCGCACGGGCAGGAGCACCGGGAGGCCGAGCGCGCCCAGCGTCAGCCCCATCCGCGCGATGCGGGACGCCCGCGCCGCGCGCATCGCGGCGAAGGCGCGCCCGTGGTGGTAGCACTGCCGGAAGACCGTCGCGGTGTCGTAGTGCTTCACGTGGTAGACGAC
>JAWWAN010000445.1:0-3848 GCA_033721675.1 Rhodothermales bacterium
CACGACCTCCATCCCCCTATGCGCCATCAGAACTGGACCTGCCCGAAGTGCGGCAACGCCGAGTTCGACACCGACCGTTTCCGCGCCACCGGGGGCGGCTTCGCCAAGATCTTCGACGTGCAGAACAAGAAGTTCACCACGGTCACCTGCACCCGCTGCACCTACACCGAGATCTACCGCGCCGACACCAGCGCCCTCGGCAACCTGTTCGACTTCCTCACGGACTGAAGCGCCGCGCCCCGCCCCCCATGGTCAACGAAATCAAGGCCCTCGCCGACGACGTCTTCCCCGAGGTGATCCGGCTGCGGCGAGCGATCCATCGCAACCCGGAGCTGGCGTTCGAGGAGCACGAGACGGCCCGGCTCGTCTGCGAGACGCTCCAGCCCCTCGGCCTGCCGATCCGCACGGGCGTGGCGCAGACCGGCGTGGTGGCGACACTCGAGGGCGGCGCGCCCGGCCCGGCCGTCCTGCTCCGCGCCGACATGGACGCCCTCCCCATCCACGAGGCCAACGCCTTCGACTTCGCCTCGGAGCACGCCGGGCGGATGCACGCCTGCGGCCACGACGCGCACACCGCCTCGCTCCTCGGCACCGCGATGATCCTGCACCGCCTCCGCGAGCGCGTGCCCGGCACGGTCCACTTCGTCTTCCAGCCCAGCGAGGAGCGGCTGCCCGGCGGGGCGAAGGCGATGATCGAGGAGGGCGTGCTCGGCGGCCAGACCGCGCCTCGCGCCGCCTTCGGGCAACACGTCAGGCCCGACCTGCCCGCTGGCACCCTCGGCGTGCGCAGCGGCATGTTCATGGCCTCGGCGGACGAGCTCTACGTCACGGTCCGGGGCGAGGGTGGGCACGCCGCCGCACCGCACGAGCTCCGCACCGACGCCGTGCTGGCGGCGGCCCACGTCGTCGTCGCGCTTCAGAGCATCGTCAGCCGGAACTGCCCCCCCGGCGTGCCCAGCATCCTGAGCATCGGGCGCGTCGAGGCCGAGGGCGCCACCAACATCATCCCCGAGGCGGCCCGCCTCGTCGGCACGTTCCGCGCGATGGACGAGGACTGGCGCTTCCGCGCGCACGACCTCATCCGCCGCGTGGCCACGCAGACCGCCGCCGCCCTCGGCGCCGAGGCCGACGTCGAGATCCGGGTGGGCTACCCGGCGCTCTACAACCATCCGGGCGAGGCCGCGCTCGTCCGCGAGGCGGCCGTGGATTATGTAGGCCCCGAGCGGACCCTCGACCTCGACCGCTGGTTCGCCAGCGAAGACTTCGCGTACTACCTGAAGGACGTGCCCGGCGCGTTCTACCTGCTCGGCGTCGGCAACGAGGCCGAGGGCATCGTCCACGGCCTGCACACGCCCCGCTTCACGGTGGACGAGGAGGCCCTGCGCACCGGCCCGGGGTTCATGGCGTACCTCGCGCTCCGCCATGGCGCCCGCGCCTGAGCCCGCTCCCCGCCGCCGTAGGGCCTTCCCCCACTGCTGCGTGCGGACATCGCTCGCACCGGAGCGCGGAGCTTCCCTCTGACGCCCCGCGGCGCGGCCCGGCTATCGTGTGAGTGCCCCCGGGACCAGCCCGCCGCCCGCGATGGACGTCCAGCTCACCCTCAAGAGTCTCCCCGCGATCATCGGCTCGACGGCCGATTTCGCGTACAAGTGGAGCCGCAACGCCGGCCTGCCCCCCGCCGAGGCCACCCGCTTCGCCCTCGCCATCGACGAACTCGTGACGAACGTGGTGCGCTTCGCCTACCCGGACGAGGTCGGCACCTTCGACCTCGAGTTCCGGCGGCAGGCCACCACCGTCGAGGCCATCCTCCACGAGCGCGGACAGCCCTTCGACCCGCTGCGCCACCCCTACGACCCCGCCCGCGCCGCCGAGGGCGACTTCGACGGCGCCGGCCTGGCGCTCCTCCGCCACCTCGCCGACGACTTCCTGTACGTCAACAAGGGCCGCGCCGGCAAGGAGTTTCGGATCGTCCAGGTCGTCCCCTCTCCCCACATCGCGGACGTCGCCGTGGAGGACCTGTGCGAGCGTAGCCCCGTGGCGGCCCCCGAGACCCCCTACACCGTCCACCCGATGACCGAGGATGACGCCGAAGACGCGGCCCGCCTGATCTACCGGACCTACGGGGACTCGTACATGAAGGAGGAGCTGTACTTTCCTCGCCAGATCGCCCTGGCCCTCGAACGGCAGGACAAGTTCGGCGTGATGGCGCGGACTCCGGAGGGCGAGGCCGTCGGCTATTTCGCCGTCCTCCGCACGACGGACTCGCGGATCGGCGAGGTGGGCGAGGCCGTGGTGGCCCCGGCCCACCGGCGGCGCGGCGTGATGACGCGGATGCTCGACGCCCTCATCGACGAGGCCCGGCAGCGGGGCCTGCTGGCTCTCTTCGGCGAGGCCGTCACCGTGCACGCCTTCAGCCAGCGCGCGAATGCCCGCTTCGGGTTCCACTCCACGGCTCTGCTGCTGGCCGCCTTCGGGGTGTGCCGCTACCGCCACCTCATCGAAGACTACGCGCAGGACCTCTCGGTCGTGATCGACGTGCTCCCCCTCCAGCCGCTCGGCACGCGCACCGCGTACCTTCCGGCGCGCTACGCCGGCCTGCTGGAAGAACTCTACGCCACGCTCGGGGCGGATCTCCGCACGGCGGCCCCGGCCTGGGTGCCGGCCCCCCGCTCCGACCTCGCGCTGACCCTCAACCACGAGTTCGGCCACGCCCTCCTCGTGGCCCGCCGCTACGGCGTCGACTTCGCCGCCAGCGTCGCCACCACCGCCGCCGACCTGCGCCGCCAGGGGCTCCGCGTGCTCTACGTCGATCTGCCCCTGGACGACCCCGGCACGCCCCATGCCGCCGAGACCCTGCACGCCGAGGGCTTCGTGCTGGCCGGGATGATGCCGCTGTTCCACCAGGAACGCGACTATCTGCGCCTCCAGCACCTCGGTGTCGAACTCGACTTCAGCGCGATCCATGTGCACTCGGGCCTGGCCCACCGCCTCAAGGCCCGCATCGCTGAGGAACTCGGATGGAACATACCCGCACCGGCGGCCGCCTCTACGTCCGCCTCGAACGCGATTTCAACCTCCTGACGGCGCGCCGCATCGAGCGCCTCGCCCGCGACGCCGACGCCGTCGTGCTGGACCTGGCCGCCACGCGCCTGGTCGATACCGAAGCCCTCGCCCTGATCGACCGGCTCCGGCGGGGCGGGGCGGCGGTGCGCCTCCGCCACCCGCCGCCGATCTTCTTTGAGATTCTTCGCCTGCTCGAGCTGGAGGACCACTTCGCCCCGGCCACGCTCGTCGAGCCGTGACGGCTCCGTGCGTTCCCGGCGAAGAGATTCGCCAGGCCCCGGAGCCCCGGAACCGAGCGGCACGGCGGCCATTCACCATCGCGCCTGCACGAGCCGTTTCGCTATCGTTCGCTTTCCCGAGGATCTATGGAGTTGGCCGTCGACACCGACCTGAAACCGATGGAGGCGCTGGCCGGCCGCATCGCGGAGCACGTCGCCGCGCTGCGGGTGGACTTCGTGGCGTTTCTGCGCGAGCTGGTGCGGCTGGAGTCGCCCTCGCATGTGCCGGAGGCGCAAGTGCCGGTCTACCACCTGCTGGCGGGCGCCTTCGAGACGCTGGGGTTCTTCACGGTGCACCTCCCCGGCGAGGCCACCGGCGGGCACCTCTACGCCCGCCCCCAGCAGCGGCGGCGCGGTGCCCCGATGCAGCTCCTCGTGGGCCACTACGACACCGTGTGGCCCCTGGGCACCCTCCCCAGGATGCCCGCCGAGCTCGACGGCGACGTGCTGCGCGGCCCCGGCGTGTTCGACATGAAAGCCGGCGTGGCGATGATCGTCTTCGCCCTC
>JAWWAN010000446.1:0-3847 GCA_033721675.1 Rhodothermales bacterium
CCGCCGATGCTCGTCTCCGACCTCCCCACGCCGTGCCTGCTCGTGGAGCGCGCCCGGCTCGACGCCAACCTGGAGCGGATGCAGGCGCGCGCCACGGCCAACCGGGCCGTCCTCCGCCCGCACACCAAGACGCACAAGTGCCTCGCCATTGCGCGGCACCAGCACGGCCTCGGGGCACGCGGCGTGACCGTCGCCAAGCCCGGCGAGGCCGAGGTCTTCGTGGCCGACGGCTTCGGCGACGTCCGGCTGGCCTACACGGTCACCGGCGATGACAAGCACGCCCGGCTGGCGCGGCTGATGGACCGGGCCCGCGTCTCGTTCTGCGTCGATACCGCCGAGGGCGCGCGGGCCGCCTCCGCGGTCTACGCCACCCACGACCGGCGCGCCGAGGTGCTGATCGAGATCGACGTCGGCTACGGCCGCTGCGGCGTCCGCTGGGACGACCCCGACCTGCCCGCCTTCGCCCGGATGGTGGCCGGGCTGCCGGGGCTGCGGCTGGTGGGCCTGCTCACGCATGCGGGCCACGCCTACCACGGCCCCCGCGAGGGCGAGACCAAGGCCGAGGCGCTGCGCCGCGTCATGGCCGACGAGCGGGACCAGATGCTGGAGGCCGCCGTACGCCTCCACGACGCCGGCATCCCCGGCGTGGAGACGGGCACGTTCCCGGACGGCACGCCCCGCTTCGAGATCAGCATCGGCTCGACGCCCACCATGAGCGTCTTCGAGAACGCCGAGCGCGACGGCTTCACCGTCACCGAGATCCGCCCCGGCAACTACGTCTTCTTCGACGCCATGCAGGTGGGGCTCGGCAGCGCGACCCTCGGCGCCTGCGCGCTCACCGTCCTCACCACCGTCATCAGCCGCCACCGCGACCGGGGCGGCCAGGAGCGCCTCTTCCTCGACGCCGGGAAGAAGATCCTCACGAGCGACGTCGGGCGGTTCACCGACGGGCACGGCGTCATCCTCTACAACCCGGCCGAGATGGTGCCGCACCCGCACGCCCGCGTCACCGGCCTCTCCGAAGAGCACGGCTGGGTGCAGGTGCGCGGCGGCGCCGCCCTCGCCGTCGGGGACCGCGTCCGCGTGGTGCCCAACCACGCCTGCGTCAGCGTCAACACGCAGGACCGGCTCTACCTGGTCGACGGCGACGAGGTCGTCCACGACTGGCGCGTGGATGCGCGGGGGCGCGTGACCTGAGGGATCCACACGCCGCCGCCGTCGGCTTACATACCCGCATTCGCCATGATCACCACCCGCCTGGGCCACGTCCACCTGAAAGTGCGCGACCTCGACCGCGCCGAGGCGTTCTACCGCCGCTTCCTCGGCCTGCGGCGCACCGAGCGCATCGGCGACGCCCTGGTCTTTCTCAGCGGCGGCGACCCGCACCACGAGGTGGCGCTCCAGCAGGTGGGGCCGGAGGCGCCGCCGGCTGTGCGGCAGGGCGTGGGCCTCTACCACAGCGCCTTCGAGGTACCCGACCGCCGGACGCTCGGCCGCGCCTACCGCGCCCTCACCGAGGCCGGCGTGCCGGTCCACCCCGTGGATCACCGCATCAGCTGGGCGCTCTACTTCAGCGACCCGGACGGCAATGGCCTCGAGATCTACTGGGACACCCGAGGCGAGCCCGGCGGCACCCCCCGCTGGGCCGGCGCCAGCCGACCTCTCACGCCCGCCCAACTCCTCGACGGCCTCGATGACGACTGAGTGCAGCATGCTGCGTCCCGACGCTCTGCTATGTGCCCGACGACCCGTATTTCGCTGTCCTCCCGAGCAACGTCGAGGACACGAGGCGCAGCCGACTGACGTAGTATTCGCGTCCTCGAAACGATGCACAAGCGGCGAGATTCCTCCGCTCGCTACGCTCGGTCGGAATGACAACTCGGGTGTCGTCGGGTATTGGGATGTTCTGCAATCCACCTTCTGCACTCGTCATTCTGCGATCAACGCGCGCTCCCATGCCTGACGGTTCCACCCCGCTCGTCCGCAAGCTCGGCCTGAAGGCCGGGCAGCGCGCCTTCGTCTTCGACGCCCCGCCCCACTACGCCGGCGTCCTCGGCCCCCTCCCCGGAGGCCTGCGCCTGCTCACCGCGCCCGAGCCGGAGCTCGACTTCGCGCAGCTCTTCGTGCCCGTCCGCGGCGCCCTCGAAGCCCGCCTGCCCGAGGTCGTGCCGCTGCTGAGCCGCCACGGGATGCTCTGGATCTGCTGGCCCAAGAAGACGTCGCCCCTCGCCCTCGACCTGGCCGCGGGCGACGTGCGCGCCGCCGGCCTCGCCGCCGGGCTGGTGGACGTCAAGGTCTGCGCCATCGACGCCGACTGGTCCGGGCTGAAGTTCGTCTACCGGCGGGCGGATCGATGACGGCGGCTCGGACGGCAGGGGCGGTGCTCGGGGGCGGGGCGCTGGCGGCAGCCGCGCTGGCCGCCTACGCCTTCCTCGTAGAGCCCCGCTGGATCGAGGTGACGCATACCCGCGTGGGCGTGCCGTGCCTGCCGGCGGGCCGCCGCGTCCGCCTCGCCCTCCTCACCGACCTCCACGCCGGCGCCGGCACCCCCCTCTCGCTCGTCCGCCGCGCCTGCGCCGCCGCGATGGACGCCCACCCGGACGCCATCGCCCTCACCGGCGACTTCGTCTCCGGCGCCCGCGACGACGCCGACCTCGGCCGCCTGATGCACCTCCTCGACGACGCGCTGGACGCCCCCCTCGGCGTCTTCGCCGTCCCCGGCAACCACGATCACGAGGCGGGCGTGGCGCGCTGGCATCATCACCTCCGCACCTGCCCGAGGCTCACCGACCTGACGAACCGCGCCGAGCGGCGCACCGTCGAAGGATGCCGCCTCTGGATCGCCGGGGTAGACAGCCTCACGCGCGGCACCCCACGCGAGGAGCGCGCCCTGCCGCCGCCGGAGGCCGAGGACGTGACCGTGTTGCTGGCGCACAACCCGGACCATGCCGAGGCGGCCAGCGAGCACCTCGGGCCGGTGAACCTCGTCGTCAGCGGGCATACGCACGGGGGGCAGGTGCGGCTGCCCTTCGCCGGGGCCCTCGTCAACCCGTCGCGCCACGAGGCGCTCTATGAGGACGGGCTGACGCACCGCCCCTGGGCCGCCGTCTACGTCTCGCGCGGCATCGGGACGGTGCACCTGCCGGTCCGCTTCCGCTGCCGCCCCGAAGTCGCCATCCTCGACCTCGAAGGCGTGTGACTCCATCGTCCGGAAGCCCGGCTTCCTGGCCTGGCCGGCCCCCGGACGCCCTGACCCCACCCGGCATGAACCCGATCCGGACCCGGTACCTCGACGTCGGCGGCGTGCGCGTCTACTGCCGCTACAGCGACGGCGACGGGCCGGCCGTGGTGCTGCTGCCCGGCGGCATGCTGGACACCTCCACCCTCACCTGGCGCTACACGCTCGACGCCCTCCCGCCCCGCTGGCGCGTCTTCGCGCCGGACCTCCCCGGCTACGGCCGCTCCGCCAAGCCGGACGTCTCCTACAGCACGGCGTATTACGTCGACTTCCTGGCCGCCTTCCTCGACGCACTCGGGCTGCGGCGGGCGCACCTCTGCGGCTCGTCGATGACCGGGGCGGTGGTGCTCGGGCTGGCGCTCCGCGCGCCGGAGCGGGCCGCCTCGGTCGTCCTCTCCGGCGCCTATGGGATGCAGCCGCGCGTGCCGCTGCACCCGCTCGTCTACCTCCTCGCGCACGTGCCCGGCCTGCCGGTGCTCACCCGGGCCGTACTGCGGGGCGGCCCCCGCGTGATGCGCCTCGCCCTCCGCTTCGCCGTCCCGGACCCCCGCGCCATCGGCAGCGACCTCGTCCGGGATGCCTGCGAGGGCGTCGCGCACGACGGCCAGC
>JAWWAN010000447.1:0-3830 GCA_033721675.1 Rhodothermales bacterium
CGGCGCCGTGGACCATTACCTCGCCGAGGAGTGGTCACTGGGCTCCAACATCACCATCGGGGCCTTTCGGGCGCCCCGGTCGAACTTCATCGCCGGGGCCGAACAGGCCTTCCTCGACGAAGTCGCTGAGGCCATGGGGAAAGACCCTATCGAATTTCGTCTCGAGCTCTTGGAACGTGCCAGAACAAACCCGGTCGGCGAGGACAACGACTACGACGCCGCCCGCTACGCCGGGGTGCTGGAACTGGTGCGGGATCGATCGGGCTGGGGGACGAACGACCAGGCGGGCGCCCACCGGGGCGTGGCCGCCTACTTCTGCCACAACTCGTACGCGGCGCACGTGGTGGACCTCGTGGTCGAAGACGGCGAGGTGGTCGTCCCGAGGGTTTACAGCGCCATCGACTGCGGCATCGTCGTCAACCCGGACGCGGCGACCAACATGGTCGAGGGCGCCGTCGTGGACGGCATCGGGAACGCGCTCTACGGCTCCCTGACGTTCAAGGACGGCGTGCCGGAGAAGCGCAATTTCGACACGTACCGCATGATCCGCCACCGCGAGGCGCCGAAGGCCATCGACGTGCACTTCGTCGAGAGCGACGTCGATCCGACCGGGCTGGGCGAGCCGCCCTTCCCACCCATCTTCGGTGCCCTCGCCAACGCCCTCTACCGCGCCACAGGTGCGCGCGTGTACGACCAGCCGTTTGCCCCGCAGATCGAAGCGCTCGTGCAGGAGGCGACGGGATAGTGCATACTCCGGCGGTGGTATGAGTTGGAGTGGAGGGATGGAGGTTCTGCTTCCAGATCTTCATCCCACCAAACTTCTACACCGACATCGGGCAACCGGCGTCGGGATGAGCCGTTGGTGTACGCAAGCCGGGAGGCTGCTTCGCGTCCCATGCTCATCAAATAGAACACCCAGATGAAGGCATCCTCGATTGGACTCTGTCTGTTGATGGCGGGCGTGTTGGGGTCCTGCGCGCCCCAACCCGAGGCCGCCTCCGAGGGCACGCGGGTCGCGTCGGACGCCGCCGGCACCCAGGCCGCGGACTGCGACCCCCTGGAGACCCGCCCGCGGGAAGCGCCCCAGTACGAGCCGGCGTTCCCGGGGCAGACGCGCGCCTGCGGCGTCGCCTCGGGCGTCGCCTTCGACGTCGCCGTCCTCACCACGGCGCTCGATGAGCCGTGGGCCGTCGAGCCCCTCCCGGACGGGGCGCTGCTGGTCACCGAAAAGCCCGGCCAGATGCACGTCGTCTCGGCCACCGGCGAGGTCGGCCCACCGATCGCCGGGGTGCCCGCCGTGGACGATGCCGGGCAGGGGGGCCTGCTCGACGTCGCCCTGAGCCCGGGCTTCGCGTCGGATCGGACGATCTTCTGGAGCTACAGCGAGCCGCGCGAGGGCGGGAGCGGCACCAGCGTCGCGCGGGGCGTGCTCTCCGAAGACCGGGCGCGTCTGGACGACGTGCAGGTCATCCTGCGGACGCAGCCCACCTACGCCAACGGGATGCACTTCGGTTCGCGGATCGTCTTCGCCGAGGACGGGACGCTGTTCGTCACCCTGGGCGAGCGCTCGGACCGGGCGACGCGCTACCAGGCCCAGGAACTCGGCAGCCACTTCGGCAAGGTGCTGCGCATCCAGCCGGACGGCGCCCCGGCGCCGGGCAACCCGTTCGTCGGCCAGGACGGCGCCTTGCCTGAGATCTTCTCCTACGGCCATCGCAACCCCCAGGCGGCGGCCCTCGATGCGCAGGGGCGGCTCTGGGTCATCGAGCACGGCCCGCGCGGCGGTGACGAGCTGAACCTCGTGGAGGCGGGCGAAAACTACGGCTGGCCCGTGATCACCTACGGCATCGAGTACCGGGGCGGCCCCATCAGGTATCCCGGCGGCACGGCGGAGGAGGCGCAGCGCGCAGGGATGGAACAACCGGTGTATTTCTGGGACCCGGTGATCGCGCCCTCAGGCGCCCAGTTCTACGACGGCGACGCGTTCCCGGCGTGGCGCGGCAGCCTGTTCGTCGGCGCGCTCCGCGAGCAGCGGCTCGTCCGGCTCGTGATCGAAGACGGCCGCGTGACCGGTGAGGAACACCTGCTCACCGACCGGGGGCAGCGCGTCCGCGACGTGCGCCAGGGGCCCGGCGGGGCGCTCTACGCCGTCACCGACGGCGGGGAGCTGTGGCGGATCGCGCCGCAGGGCTAGGTGCCGTCGCAGAAGCCCGGCCGCACGACGGCGCGGCCACACGCCCCGAGGCGCGTGCTGGCAGGAGCCGGTGGGGCGTTCCGGGAGGCAGGCGATGCCGCGAGAAGAAGGTTCGCCTGTGTGAGCCGAGCGTAGCGCGGTGAGGCTGCACAGCTTCGGCGGGTCGGAGCGCAGTCCAGGTCCGGCGGGGCCCGTCTTGCTCTCTGGTGGTTTGGTTCGAGCCCACGTGCAGCGACGAATGCGCCCGGCACACCGCCATTCTACGCTTCCTCGTGAGCGCGCATAGAAGTGGGTGAAGCCATGAGAGCCGCCTGGTACGAAAGGCAAGGCCCGGCGCCGGAGGTGCTCACCGTGGGGGAAATGCCGGAGCCCGTGCCGGGTCCGGGGGAGGTCCGCATCCGCGTCGCCGCGTCCGGCATCAACCCGGGCGACGTCAAGAAGCGGCAGGACGCGTTCGGCGTGGGGATGCCGTATCCGCGTGTGATCCCCCACAGCGACGGCGCGGGCACGATCGACCAGACAGGCGCCGGGGTGTCTGCGTCGCGGAAGGGGGAGCGGGTCTGGTGCTATGGGGCACAGAGCTATCGCCCCTACGGCACGGCCGCCGCCTACGTCGTGCTCCCCGCAGCGCAGGCCGTACCGCTCCCCGACGGCGTGCCGTTCGAGCAGGGGGCGTGCCTCGGGATTCCCGGCATCACCGCGCATCGCGCCGTGCACGCGGCCGGGTCTGTGGAAGGGCGCGTCGTCCTCGTGCAAGGCGGCGCCGGGGCCGTCGGGCAGTGCGCCGTGGCCCTCGCCCGCCAGGCGGGGGCGTTCGTGATCGCCACCGTGCGCTCCGTGCCCGACCGATCGGTGGCGGCGCGGGCCGGCGCCCACCAGGTCGTCGATACGAGCGGCCTCGACGCCGAAGGGATCATCGAACGCATCCGGGCACATGCGCCCGAGGGCGTAGACCACATCGCCGAAGTGGCGTTCGACGCGAACATCGCGGTGGACGAGGCGCTCCTGAAGCTCGGGGGCTCCATCGCGGCCTACGCGGCCGGGGCCCCGACGCCGGCGATTCCGTTCTGGCCCCTCGTCTTCAAGAATGTGCGGCTGTATTTCCTCGGGAGCGACGACTTCCCGGCCGAGGCAAAGCAGGCGGCGGCCCACGCGCTGAACGAAGCCCTGGCGAGAGGCTGGCCGGGGTTCAAGGTGGCGGCACGGTTTCCGTTGGAAGCCATCGCCGAGGCCCACGAGGCCGTCGAGCAAAGAAAGGTGTCAGGACGCGTCGTTCTGTGCGTCCCCGAGTAGGGCGTGGCGGCTACCCCGATCCCCGATGAATCGCACAGGATCGTACAATAGCATATCTTTCAGGCCGATCTATTTTGCAGGATGATGCAATGATCGAGGACGATCGTTTTATCGACCAGAAGAGGATATCGCGTAGACTGGCTGTCGATCCATAGGTCGATCCCTGGCTCCTGAATCGTCCTCAGGAAAGGTCGTCCGTCGCGATGCCGAGCAGGCCGTCCTCGGCCACGTTGCCGTTGAGGTGCATGGTGCTGACGGGGATCGCCGCGATCTGCGTCACCTGCTCCGTCACGGGGCTGTAGAGGTTGACGGCGCCCCCGCGTTCGACGAAGAGCACGCGCTC
>JAWWAN010000448.1:0-3828 GCA_033721675.1 Rhodothermales bacterium
ATTATCTCTTCGTGGAGCAGGGCGGCCGCTTCCGCATCGCCGACCCCGAGGACCTCGTCCCCCGCTCCCTGCGCGATGCCTACGCCCGGCACGGGATGGGCTCGGGTGGCAACCCGGACATCCCGGCCAACCCGGGCGGCGCCTACCAGCGGCCCGATCAGGTCTTCGCCGAGGCGCTCGTCGAGGCCTGGCGCGACGTGTTCACGCAACTCGCCGTCTACCATCCCGATTTCGAGGAGCCGCTGCGCGCGCTCGAGATGCACGACGACGACATCCGCGCCACGGGGGGCGGCACGGTCCGCGCCTCGTCGCTGGCGTTCGTCAAAGGGATGCAAACCGACTTCCGGGCGCAGGCGCGGGCCGCTGCGGTCCGGCGGGAGTCTGAGGCGCCCCGGGCCTACTCGCGCATCGGGCGGAGCGTGGAGCCGCTGCCCGTAGACGTCCGCCACGCCCGGTTCCTGGCCGGCGACGGCACCACGCGCACCGAGGTCTTCTGGAGTCACCCCGCCGGCACGCTCCGCCCGCCCCGCCGCGTCCTCGAAGTGGCCGTCCCCGACCCCTCCGCCGTGCCGGACCGCTACTTCATCGACCTCGTCGTGAGCCTGCATGCGGAGGATTACAGCCGCCGGGTGCCCACGCGGGTGCGTTACCTCGCCGCCGAGGCCGAGAACGCCGCGCCCGTGCAGGTGCTCGACGTCGCCGGCGGGCAGGCCGTCAACCACCTGACGTTCCAGTGGGATCAGTACACGCTCGCCGGCGGCACCGCTGCCGCCGACGCCGACGCCGGGGCGTACCTGCGCACGGGCGTCCACCGCGTCGAGCGCCTCGCCCCGCTCCGCGCCAACCCCGCCGTGCTGGAGATGAGCGACCTCAAGCCCGTCGCACTCGGCGACGACTTCGTGCTCTACGATGCCGGCGGCCCGGGCGAGGAGGGCGCGCCGGTGCCGTACCCGCGCACCACGCTCACGCCCGAGACGCCGCTCGGCCTGTACTTCGAGATCTACCACCTCGCCTTCGGCCCCGACGACCAGACGCACTACACGGTCGCCTACGACGTCGTCCGGCCCGGCGGGCGCACTACGTCGGCCCGGAGCACGTACGCCGGCACCGAGCGCACGGCCCGCGAGCTGATTGGGATCGACCTGCGCGAATACGACCGGCCCGGCCCGCTGGAGATCATCGTGCGCGTCACGGACGACACCACCGGCCAGACGATGGAGCGCGCCGTGGCGTTCGACCTCGCGCGGTGATCGCGCTCGCGGCCGTCGGTCAGTCCCCCGGTCGGTACTCGAACACCGTCGCCACGGTGCCATCCGGGTTCACCTTGCGGACGCGCGGGATCGTCACGGGCCGTTCCCAGAACGCCCACCAGGAGCCGCCCCCGACGGTCGACTCCAGCACGTAGAGCGCGCCCTCGAAGACATCGACGCCGTGGGGGGACCAGGGGGATTCCGCCCGCAGAAACGTCGTCACCGCGCCCGACGGGCTGACCTTCAGCACCCTCCGGTTACCATAGTACGCCACGAAGGCGTTGCCGCGCTCGTCCACGGCGACGTCGAACAAGATGTTCGCGCCCGCGAACGGCAGGTCTTCGGGATTCTCCTCTTTCAGACCGGCCGCGCGCAGGGTGAGGGTCCCGTCCGGCGCACGCAGGTACAACGTTCCCTGAGCGACGATGTAGAGGGTGGCGCTCGGCCCCCAGGCCATCGCGTCGATCCGGCCGAAGTCGGCGTCTGGTTCGAGCGGGGCGGTACTTCCGGTGCTGTCCCGCTCGAATAGCCGGCCGCCCCGGGCGAAGAAGATAGTGCCGGCATCGCCCACCGCAAAGGCCTGCACGTGGAACTGGTCCGGGTCGGTAGTCGGGGGGATCAGGGGGGTCCAGTCATCACCCTCGAACCGCCACAGGCGAGCCCGGTGGGCCGGGTCCGTTCCGGTCCGTTCCGCGCCGAAGACCGTGCGATCCCGGCTCCGCGCCAGCACGATATCGCTCGGGGAATGGCGGGAGACCAGCACGGCTGTGGGCTCGTGCTCGTCGTCGAGCCGCCAGACGCAGGCGTGGTGGTCGTCATCGACGAACGGGCAGATGAAGGTGAAGTAGACGTGTCCGTGTTCATCGACGACCAGGCCGCCCCACGGATGGGCGAGCGCCGCCGTGATGCCCCAGAGGCACAGCGCCGCGGCCGAGACTGCGAGCAGGATTCGAGTGTGTGGCATCGGGAGCGCGGATCGGGAGGAGCGTCGGTGCCCAACGTACTGCCTGCGCCGCCCCGAAACAAGGCGGTGTGGTGGTTCAACGCAGGTCGTCCAGCAGCGCGTGCGCCGCCGGGTTGCCCGGGTCGAGGGCCAGCACACGCTCCAGGAAGTGCCGGGCGCGCTCCGTCTCGCCGAGCTGGAGGAAGAGCATCCCGAGGCTGCCGTAGCCGGCGGGGTCGGCGGGGTCCGCGACGATGGCGAGGTAGAAACGGCGCGCGGCGGCTTCGTACGCCTCCTGTGCCAGCAGCAGCGTGCCGAGCTGGATGTGGGCGTCCACGAGGTCGGGGTCGAGGCGGGCGGCCTCGGTGAAGGCGAAGGCGGCTGCCTCGGGCTGCCCGAGGCGGAGATGGAGGATGCCCTTGTTGTGCCAGGCGCGCGGCTGGTGCACGGGGTCCCTCGCGAGGACCGTATCCAGCCGGGCGAGGGCGGCCTCCTCGCGGCCGGCGCGGAGGAGGGCGTCGGCCAGCTTCTTCTGCGCCTCGATCAGGCGGGGCTGGATCGACACAGCCTGTTCGAGGGCCTCGGCGGCGGCGGTGGCATCGCCGCGCGCCTCGTGGAAGGCGCCGAGCCAGAACAGCACCCACGGATCGCGCGGGAAGGCATGGCGGGCCTCGCTCAACACGCGGAGGGCCGCGCCGACGGAGTCGATCTCCGCGAGGGCGCGGGCGAGCGCGATGCGCGCCTCCACGTGGTCGGCGCCGCCGGCCAGCCCGCGCCGCGCGGCCGTGCGCACGCTGTCGAGGTAGGCCGGGCGGGTGTGCATCGTCTCGTAGAGCTGCCAGTAGGCCGCCGCGCGCTCGAGGTCGCCGTAGGCCGTATGGGTGGCGCGAGGCGCGAGGACGTGCGCGGGCCGGCCATCCTCCTGGAGCGCCACGAGGCGCAGTGGGTCGGCGCGGTCGAAGGCGGGCCGCCCGGCACCGGGATCGCGCGGAGGGCCGGGTCGGCGGCGAATCCAGTGGTCGGTGAACGTGACGTGCGGCACGTTCGTGGTGCCGCCCTGCCGCATGTGGCACCCGGTGCAGTCGCCCGTGGCGGTCTCTGCCGCAGAGGCCGCCGGGCGTGCGCACAGCCCGCCGTCGTGGTTGGCGCTGGCATGGCAGGATTGGCAGGCGGTGTTGTAGTGGTCGCCAGGGAGCAGGTCGGCGGGGCGGTGGGGGTCGTGGCAGGTGCCGCACGTCATCGCGCTCTGCTGGTAGCACGCGCTCCGGGCCAGCCGCAACGGGTGCGAGTCGATCCCCACGGCCTCGTCGTCGGTCAGCTCTTCCACGGGCACGAAGACCGTCCGGTGCGCGGCGAGGGGTTGGCCGGGGCGGTACGTCGCCGGATCCTCACCGGGGCGGAAGACGGTCAGCCCGGCCAGGTGGCATTGCTGGCAGAGGGCGAGGCGGGCGTCGCGGCCCAGCCGGGCGGGGTTGACGATGGTCGGGTCGGCGCCCCTGGGCCGGGTGCCGGCCGCGCGGGCCTCGGCGTGCGCGGCGCCGGGGCCGTGGCACCGCTCGCAGGTGATGCCCTCTCCGACGGCTGTGAAATGATTCTGGGTGGAGGGCGTGTGGGTGACGGTGCCGGTATGGCAGG
>JAWWAN010000449.1:0-3815 GCA_033721675.1 Rhodothermales bacterium
CGCCAGGGCACGCACCAGCGTGCCCGGCGCCGCCTCGGCGAGGTGGTCCAGCAGGGCAGCGAAGGCATCGGCAGGAGGCATCGTGCCGGGTATGATGAAAGAAGGAACGAGGCACGGCCCGCCCTGCGCACCGCCTCGGCGCTTCACTCCCCGGGGAGCCAGGGCGCGCAGGTCTGGCGGTATGGGCGGCCGTCGCCGAGGAAGCGCGCCCATTCGTCCGGTGTCAGGTCCCGGTTGGCGATGCGGCAGGCCTCCTGCTGCGCGGCGCTGCCGCCCAGGATCACCGCGCCCCCGACGACGGCCTCGACGTTGGCCGGGCGCGGCACGACGGTCCACAGGCGGATCGTCCGGTCCCAACTCGCCGACGCCAGCAGATCCGCCACGGGGCTGAAGGCGACGCTGTTGACGACGCCCTGGTGCCCGAGGAGTTGCCAGGGGCGGGGCCACACGTAGCGTCCCCGCGCCCGCAGCGGCGCATCGGTCATCTCCCAGATCCGCACGATCCCGTCCCAGCTCCCGGAGGCGACGTAGCGGGCATCCCGGCTGAAGGCGACGCTCTGGACGAAGTGCTTGTGGCCGGTGAGGGTGTCCAGCGGGATGCCGGTACGGGTGTCCCACAGCAGCACCGTGTTGTCACCGCTGCCGGAGGCGAGGAGCGTGTCGGCGCCGGGGCCGAAGGCGACGCTGTAGACGGCGGCCTGGTGCGCCTCCCAGACCGCCGGCGGCGCGCCGGTACCCAGACGCCAGAGGCGGACGGTCCGGTCCCGGCTGCCGGAGGCGAGGATGCCGCCGCCGGGGCTGAAGGCGAGGCTCCAGACGGCATCGGCATGGCCGGTGAGGGTGTGGAGCAGGGCGCCGGTGTGCCCGTCCCAGAGCGTGATCGTGTTGTCCCATCCGCCCGTCGCCAGCGTATCGCCGGAGGGGCTGAAGGCGACGGCGAGGATCCCGGAGTGCTCGCTCTGCACGGTCTGCAGGCGCGCTCCCGTGGCGGCATCCCACACGGCGGCGGTGCCGTCGAGGCTGCCCGAGGCGAGCCGCCGCCCGTCCGGGCTGAAGGCGACGGCGTTGACGATGGAGCGATGGCCGGTGAGCGTGCCGAGCGCGGCGCCCGTGGCGGCATCCCACAGCCGGATCGTGTTGTCGCCGCTGGCCGAGGCCAGCGTATCGCCCGAGGGGCTGAAGGCCGTGCCGAGCACGACGGACGTGTGCCCCCCTCCCGCCTCCGCCCCCAGCACGTGGCCGGTGGGCCGGTAGCCGCCGGGCCGCCACAGCAGCACCCGGTTGTCGAACCCGCCGGAGGCGAGCCACCCACTCGCGCTGAACGCCACGCTGGGGACGTATTCCTGGTGCCCCGTCAGGGGGGGCACCGCGAGGCGGCCCGTGTGGAGATCCCAGAGGCGGACGGTGTTGTCCCAGCTTCCGGAGGCGAGGTACCGCCCGTCCGGGCTGAAGGCGGCGTCGTAGACGGCATTGCTGTGGCCGGTGAGCGTGCCGAGCGGCATGCCCGCCCGCGCATCCCAGAGGCGGACGGTGGCGTCGTCTCCGGCGGAGGCCAGCGTGTCGCCCGAGGGGCTGAAGGCCACGCCGTAGATCTGGGCGGTGTGGCCGCGCAGCGTGGCCCGGCGGCGGCCGGTGCGGGCCTCCCAGAGCGTCACCGCGCTGTCGGCGCCGGCTGTGGCGAGGAGCGCGCCGGAGGGACTGAAGGCGACGTCGGCGATGCCGGGGCCGGGGCCGGCGAGGGTGTCTGCCGCGCCGGTACGGGTGCTCCACAGCAGGAGGGTACCGTCGTCGCTGGCCGAGGCCAGGCGGCCGCCGGGCGCGAAGGCGAGGCTCCACACGGCGTCCGCATGCGCCTGCCACGTGGCGAGCACCCGGCGCGTGGCGACCTCCCAGAGGAGGATCGTGCCGTCGTAGGTGCCCGTGGCGAGGGTGTCTCCGGAGGGGCTGAAGGCAAGGCTCTTGACGGCGTCCGTGGAGCCATGCAGGGTGCCGAGCACCCGGCCCGTGCGGGCGCTCCACAGGATCACCGTCGAATCCAGGCTGGCCGAGGCGAGCAGCGTGTCTACTGCCGGGCTGAACGCCACGCGCTCGACGATGCCGCGGTGCCCGCTCAGAAAGCGATCCAGGTAGGGGCTCTGTTCGAGGGCCGCCAGCAGGGCGTCTCCGGCCTCGTCCGTCGACGCCGCCTCCAGGGCCTCTACGCCCAGCAGCATCGCCAGGTCGAGCTGGTCTTCGAGGTGATTGCGGACTTGCTGGGCGAGGCCGCGCGAGGTGGCGAGGCGGGCCTGCTGCCGCGCGCGCGCCATGAAGAGCAGGGCGAAGAGCGCCGCCACCAGAGCGAGCGCGAACAGGGCGAAGGCGCCTCGTGCGAGGCGGCGTTGTTTCAGGGCGGCATCCTCCTGCTCTTCGGCGCGTTGCCGCTGCGCCTCCGCCAGCGCCCGCGCCTGCTCCAGCTCGCGCTGCCGCTGTGCCTCGCGCTCCCGCCGTTTCTGCTCGCGGGCGGCGCGGCTCGCATCGAGGAACGCCATCGCAGCGTCGAAACCCGGATGGTAGCGGGCCGCCCAGGCCGCCGTCGGCTGCTCCGCAGCTCGCCAGTCGAGCGCCAGTTGCAGCTCGGGGTCCTCCCACAGGCTGAGCCGGCCGGCGGCGTGCAGCGCCGCGGCTTCGGCGAGGCGGCGGTACGCCTGGGCAGACTCGGCCTCGCGGTCCGCCCAGCGCCGCAGCCGATCCCAGACCCGCATCAGACTCTCGTGCGCGATGTCGACGACGGTGTCCGGCTCCAGCGGCGTGCCGGCCGGGGGCATCAGCAGCGCGCGGTCCGGGCGGCGGAAGGCGTCGAGGACGGCGGCGACCTCGTCCGGCTCGGCCTGGCAGACGGCGCACAGCTCGGCGAAGGGGGTCGGGCGGCGGATGCCGCGGGTGTCGCTCTCGCGGTCCGTCAGGCGGCGGAACACGCGCTCGGCGAGGGTGCGGTGGCGGTCGCCCGGCAGGGCGTCATAGACCTCGTCGCCGTGCTGCGAGAGGGCGCGCCGCATCGTCCCGACAGTCTCGTAGTGGCGCACGTCGAGCGGCTCGCCGTCGGCGTGGTCGGCCTCCCAGGCGGCCCACGTGCGCATCAGCGCGTGCTGGAGGATGGGGAGCTGGTCCGGGTCGTCGCCGACGTCGTTGAGCAGGCGCTGCACGAGGCGCGGCGCGATGCGGGCGCCGCCGACGGCCACCGGCCCTTCGATGGCGTGCTGGCGCTGCGCGCGGGTCATACGCGGCACGAGGAACTGGCTCGCGTTGATGGCCTCCGGCAGGTCCCGGAACCGCGCGCAGTCCCCCAGAAAGTCGGACCGCATCGTGAGGACCACGTAGATCGGCGCGCGCTCCGAGCGGGCGGCCTCCAGCAGGAGCTTGACGAACGCCACCGCCTCGTCGCGCCCGGCGCCCCCCTGCCCGGCGAACCGGAACAGCTCCTCGAACTGATCCACCACGACGAGCACGTTCGCGTCGTCCGGCCCGGAGGTCTGCGCCACCACCTCGGCGAGCCCGAGCGCACTGCGGCGGAGCGTCGCCTCGGTGAACCGCGCGCGGAGGGCGGCCTCCTGGGCGTCGGCAGCGGCCGGGCCGAGGGCGGCATCGAGGGCCCGCGCGAGGGCACGGATGGGGGCACCGCCGGGCCGCAGCAGCACCGTCCGCCAGCGCGCCCCCGCCGCCACGAGGAAGCCGCCGTGGAGTGCAGGCAGCAATCCCGCCCGCACCAGCGACGACTTGCCGCTGCCCGAGGCCCCGACGACGGCCACGAAGCGGTGCGCACGCAGGCGGCGCAGCAG
>JAWWAN010000450.1:0-3815 GCA_033721675.1 Rhodothermales bacterium
AGGCCGAAGAAGGCAATCCGGGGCATGGTGCGCTCGCGGGGCAGGGTGGGGGAGCGGACGGGGGCGGCGGGCTCGTCATCCTGCCGAGGCGCCGGGCGGGTGAGAAGCCGCCGGAAGATAGGGATCCCCTGGAAGGAGGTGCAAGGCAGCCAGTGCCGCGTCAGAAGAGGACGCCGACGAGGAGCATCGCGCCGGTATTGCGCAGCGGCGGCTCGGCCTCGCGCACGTTGGCCCGCCCGAAGGAGCCGCGCACCTCGATGGAGAGCCGCTGGCCGCCGACGTCCCACTCCAGCCCGGTCCCGACGACGGCGCCGTAGTCGAAGCCCTGCACCGAGTCGTCCTGCTCGGTCTGCTCGCGGTCGCTGCCGCGGGCGCGGAAGCGGATCGTGGCGTCCAGCTTGAAGGCCGCCATCGGGCCGGCGTAGACCACGGGGTGCAGCGTACCGTGCGGATAGCGGTAGCTCACCAGCAGCGGGATCTCGGCGTAGCTGATCGTCGAGCGGGCGCGGACCGGGATGCCGTCCACGTCGAGGTCCGCATACGCGCCCTTGACGGCGTAGATGACTTCGGGCCGGACGACGAGGCCGGTGCCGAAGTCGTAGCCGAGCGAGAAGCCGCCGGCCCAGCCGGTGCGGGGGTCGAGCTCGGAGGCGGCGTCGCCCGAGAGCGTGGTGACCGTCCCGCCCAGCTTGAGGCCGCCGGTCCACTCCTGCGCCGCCGCCGGGCGGGGCGCGAGCAGCAGGGCGAGCAGCGGAAGGCCGGCGAGGGGAAGCAGCGTGCGGGGTCGGGGCATCTTCGTGGCGTCAGCGTCCGGGGGCAACCTGGGGCCAAGGTAGCCGGTACGTAGGCCAGAACCAAGGTACGAATCCGGAACGCTCCGGCACCCCCTCGCCGCCATGCCCTCCGCCCCCTCGCCCGCCGCTTCCGAGCCGCTGCCGCCCGAGGCGCCGCCGCCTTCCGTGCGGCCCACGCTCGGCACGCGGCTGTGGTTCGCCTGGGCCGTGCTGGTGGCGCTGGTCGTGACGGTCCCGCTGAGCCTCCTCCAGGTGGTTACGCACGCCTTCGACCCGACGGCCCGCAACTTCAAGCGGTGGGCGGGGCTCTGGGGCCGCATGATCCTGCGAGGCAGCGGCATCCGCGTGACCGTCGAGGGCGCGCTGCCGGACCCGGCGCGGCCCTGCGTCTTCGTGGCGAACCACCAGAACGCCCTCGACGTGCCGGTGCTGGCGGGGTACCTGCCGGCCCCCTTCGGCTTCGTGGCGAAGGCCGAGCTGGCGCGCGTGCCGTTCCTCGGCTTCGCCATCCGGCAGTCCGCCTCCCTCTTCATCGACCGGAGCGAACCCCGCCGCTCGCTGGCGAGCATCCAGCGGGCGGGCGAGCGCATCCGGGGCGGCAACAGCGTGCTCATCTTCCCCGAGGGCCGCCGCACCTGGAGCGGCCGGCTCGACGCGTTCATGAAAGGTGCGTTCATCCTGGCCGTCGAGGCCGGCGTGCCGCTCGTGCCCGTCACCCTCGTGGATGCCTACCGCCTGCTCGACGAGCGGCACGGGGCCGCCCGCCCGGGGCGGGTCCACGTCGTCCTCGGCACGCCCATCGACCTCGCAGGCAAGCGGCGGCGCGACGTCCTGGCGCTGATGGCGGCCGTGCGCGAGGAGATGGAGCGCACGCTCGCAGCGAGGAACAGCGCCGATGCGGTCGTGTAGATGGGATGCGTTTTCATCCACGGCCCCACCCGCTCGCACGCCATGTCCGTCACCGCTGCCGACGTCCACTACCTCGCGCGCCTGGCCCGTCTGCGTTTCTTGGAGGAGGAAGAGCAGCGGCTCGCCGGTGAGATGAGCCGGATGCTCGACTACGTCGATCAGCTCGCCGAGCTCGACACCGCCGGCGTCCCGCCGATGACGCACGTGCTCGACCTCGCCAACGTCTTCCGAGAGGACGAGCCCGCCGCGCGCATCACCCCCGACGACGCCCTCCGCAACGCCCCCGACGCCGACGCCGACTACTTCCGCGTCCCGAAGGTGATCGAGTAGCGAGGTGGTAAGAGGGTAGGGGGGTATGGAGGGAGGAGGAGCCCTCCGGGCCGGCTGTGCTACTTCCCCACTTTCCTACCTCCCTACATACCTTCCTCCCGCCGTCCATCCCCTCACCCTCCTGCACCTCTCCGCACCGCATGGCTCGACCCCGAAAGAAAGCGACGCCCGCCCCGAAGCCACCGGCTGCGACCGGCACCGCCTGGGACCGGCTCTCCGGGGGTGCGCAGCACGGCGTCTGCCTGGCGATCCTGCTGGCCGTCGCCGTCGGCTTCTTCGCGCCGGCGCTCTTCAGCGGCAAGAGCCTCATCGGCGGAGACACCGTGCAGTGGCGGGCCACGGCGCAGTCGATGCTGGACTACCGCGCGGCAGAAGGAGAGGAGCCGCTGTGGGCGACGAACACGTTCGCCGGGATGCCGGGCTACCTCATCTCCTATGAGCGCGCCGTCCCGCAGCTGGACGCCATCCCGGCGTGGCTGCGCGGGTTCGCGTGGCCGGCCTCGCACTTCATCTTCTTGCTTCTGGGCACCTACCTGCTCGTCGTCTTCCTGACGCAGAACCAGCTCGGGGCGGTGCTGGCCGCCGTGGCCTACGGCCTGACCACCTACCTGCCCGTGATTCTGGTGGCGGGGCACAACACCAAGTTCGTGGCGCTCTGCTTCGCGCCGTGGCTCGTGCTGGCGTTCGTCTTCGCGCTGCGGCGGCCGGGCCTGCTGGCGGGCCTGCTCTTCGCCGCCGCGCTCGCCGTCAACCTGCGGGCGGGGCACGTGCAGATCACCTACTACGTGGCCTTCCTGCTCGGCGTCTGGTGGCTCGCCGAGGGCGTCGGCGCGCTGCGGCGGAAGGACGCGAAGCCGTTCGGCACCGCCACGGCGTGGCTCGCGCTCGGGGCCGTCCTCGGCGTGCTGATGGTGGCCGACCCCTACCTCGTCACGGCCGAGTACAAGAACTACAGCATCCGGGGCGCGGCCGCCGGCGGCGGCGAAGGGTCGCTCGCGTGGGACTATGCGATGGGCTGGAGCCAGGGGTGGGGCGAGCTGGTGACGCTCCTCGTCGCGGACGCCTACGGCGGCAGCGCGGCGTACTGGGGGCCGAAGCCGTTCACCGGCGGGCCGCACTACGTGGGCGGCATCGTGCTGCTGCTGGCCGGCCTCGCGCTGTGGCGCTACCGCCGGAACGCCGTCACCGCCCTCGGCATCGGCACGCTCCTGATGGTCCTGTTCTCCCTCGGCGAGCACCTGGAACTCATCAACCGCCCGATGTTTGCGTTCTTCCCGCTCTTCGACGCCTTCCGCGTGCCGGAGACGTGGCTCAGCATCGTCGCGCTCGCGCTCGCCGTGCTGGCGGGCCTCGGGCTGTTCTATGCGGTGCGGCCGGAGGCGGAGCGCGGCGCGGAGGCGCGGAAGACGCGCGCCGTAGAGATCGCGTGCGGCGTGGCCGTCGGCCTCGCGCTGCTGCTGTGGGTGGGCCGGGGTGTGTTCTTCGACTTCGAGAAGGACGGCGAGTATGAGCAGATCGTCCGCCTCGTGGAGCAGCAACGGCCGGACCTCGCCCCGCAGGCGGATGCGATTGCCGCGCAGGAGCTGGACCGCCGCGCCGAGGAGCGCGCGGACGCCTACGCGGGGGACGCCCTGCGGACGCTCGTCTTCCTCGTGCTCGCCGCGCTCGCGCTCGTGGCGTACCGACGCGAGAAGATCCCGGCGTGGGCCATGCAGGCGGCGCTCGTCCTGCTCGTCGTGGTCGACCTCGGCGGCGTCGGGCGGCGGTACTTCAACGAAGACG
>JAWWAN010000451.1:0-3772 GCA_033721675.1 Rhodothermales bacterium
ATCTCGCGCGGGTGGAGGCGGGGCGGCCGGTGGTGGTCTTCCTCCACATTCCGGTCCACAGTACGGCGAGCCTGCGGCGCGGCGAGGCGGTGCCCTCGCCCCGGAACGCCGTCACGAACCGGGAGGCGCTGTACCGGCTGCTCGAACCCTACGCGGCGCACGTCATATCCGGCCACACGCACGAGAGCGAGCACGTCTTCGAGGGGGGCATCCACGAGCACGTCTGTGGGGCGGCGTGCGGGGCGTGGTGGAGCGGACCCATCTGCTACGACGGCACGCCCAACGGCTACGCCGTCTACGAGGTGCGCGGCGAGGACGTCCGCTGGCGCTACCAGGCTACGGGCCACGACCCCGCCTACCAGATGCGCGTCTACGACCTCCGCATGCACGCCCCCGGCACCGACGGCGCGGCGCGCGGCCCCGTCGTCGCGAACGTGTGGGACTGGGACCCGGCCTGGAGCGTGGTCTGGTACGAAGACGGCGAACCGCGCGGCCCGATGGAGCGCCGGACGGGCACCGACCCGCTCTCCGAACGCCTGCACCGGGGATCGGACCTGCCCGAACGCCGGAGCTGGGTCGATCCCGTGCCCACCGACCATCTCTTCCACGCCACGCCCGCGCCGGCCGCCCGCACGCTCCGCATCGAAGCCACCGACCGCTTCGGGCGGGTCTACACGGTGACGGTGTAGGGGCGCGGCCGCCCCGTCATGGCCGGCGCAGGCGGAGGAGGACGACGAGGGCGCGGTGGTCCGTGGCGAGGGCGTTGCCGTGATCGACGGTGCGGGCCTGGATGCCGCCGCGCAGCGTGGCCGCGTCGATGGCGGGGGAGAGCAGGATGTGGTCGATCTGCTGGCGTACGCCCTGGAAGATGTAGGTAAAGCGGGTGTCGAGCGCGTCGTCGTCGAAGTAGCGGGCGTGGCCGGTCTGGATGAGGTCGGCGTCGATGTCGTCGAGGCCGCGCAGACGCAGAAGCGTGGGCTGGCCTGGCTTGTCGTTCAGGTCGCCGGCGACGGCGACGAGGCTGTCGGCGCGGAGGGCGGGCAGGTAGTGGCGGCGCAGGATGGAGGCCTGGGCGATGCGCTGCTGGTCCTGCTCGTACCCGCCGCGCTCGGAGGCGAGGTGGACCACGTAGAGCAGCAGGGCGCGCCCGTGGGCCTGCACCGTCACGCGCATCCCCTTGCTGATGCCGGTGTCGTCCTCGGTCTCGGGGTCGTCCGGCTCCTCGATGAACGACTCGCGGCCGGGGATCTCCGCGATCAGGTTCGTCAGCGGAAAGCGGGAGAGGACGGCCACGTGCTGCCGCGTGAACGTGTCGCGCGAGGTGCCGACGGCGCGGTGCGGGTAGACCGCGCCGAGCGCGTTGAGGGCCTGCTGCAGCTCCGCCACGTCGGCGTCGTCCCCCACCTCGGTCAGCGCCAGCACGTCGGCGTCGAGCCCGGCGAGCACCTGGGCGACGGCCTGCGCGGCCTCGGCGAAGCGGGCGTCCCGGAAGCCGGGCTGCGCCCACTGCTGGCGGTCGGCTTGCGGGGCGTCGCTGAGGTCGAAGGGGAGGCCGAACTTGACGTGGACGCGCGGGCGCGTCAGGAACTCGCAGTTGAGCGTGGCGAGGGTGAGGGTGTCCGCCTGGCCGAGCGCGGCCAGCGGGGCGGCGGCCAGCAACAGCGCCAGGCCGGCCGCGAGGAAGCATCGCCGCATGGGGGGGGTCCTCCGCGAAGAAAGGGGGGCGGCGGCCTGCCCGTCGGCTCCTCCTCCCCGGGCCGCCACGCGCAATGTAGCCCGTTTCCGTACGAAAAGCACCTCCGTACCGTTCAGGCCCGCGCGCCGTTGTCGCCGGCCTCCACCTGGACCACCTGCGCCCGCACGGGCGACTCCACGTGGAGCGTCTGCGTCGGGTAGGCGAAGCCGATGCCCTCGGCCTCGAAGCGGCGGAAGAGGTCGAGGTTGATGGCCTGCTGGATGTCCATGTAGAGCGCGTAGTCCGGCGCGAGGACGTAGTAGACCGTCTCGAAGGTGAGCGCCGAGGCGCCGAAGCCCTTGAAGTGGGCCCGGTCGAAGCGGGTCTGCTCCTGCGCCTCGACGGCGGCGCGGATCATGCCGGGGATGGCTTCCAGCTGGGCCGCCGGCGTCTGGTAGACCACGCCGATCTCGAAGACCACGCGCCGCTCGAACATCCGCTTGTAGTTGCGGATGCGGCTGGAGAGCAGGTCGCTGTTGGAGATGATGATCTGCTCGCCGGAGAGGCTGCGGACGCGCGTCGTCTTCAGCCCGATCCGCTCGACCGTGCCCATGTGGTCCCCCATGACCAGGAAGTCGCCCACCACGAAGGGCTTGTCCATCACGATGGAGAGCGAGGCGAAGAGGTCCCCGAGGATGTTCTGCACGGCGAGCGCGACGGCGATGCCGCCCACGCCGAGGCCGGCGATGAGGGCCGTCACGTCGATCCCGAAGTTGTCCAGGGCGAGCAGGAGGACGACGGCCCACAGCCCGATGCGCCCGAGGAAGGAGACGGCCTGCATCGTGGTGACGGCGGCGGGGTCTTCCTCGATCTTGCGCTCGCGGTAGGCGCGCAGCTCGTGCGTGATGAGCGTGTTGCCCCATCGCACCACCTGAAGGAGCAGCAGCACGAAGGCGATGCGGCCGGCCACGTCCACGCCGTCGGCCCGGCCCTCGGCGTCCTCCATCCCGGCGAGGCGGACGGCGAGGAAGAAGGCGAGGCCGATGAAGAAGTAGGCGCGCGTGTCGCGCAGGAGGGCGGCGGCGAGGTTGTCGAACCGGTTCCGTGTGCGCTCGGCGAAGGCGCGGAAGCGCCACGCCACGAGGCGGTGCAGCACGATGAAGCCGGCCGCAAGCCCGATCCAGTACGTCAGCGCCGTCAGCCACTGGCCCACGCTGGCGCCCAGGAAGGTGCGGTCGAGGACGTCGGGGTGCAGAAAGTCGAAGAGATCCATCGGAGCGAGCGAATCAGGGAGCGCGGTGCGGAGCGGGAAAAATACGAGACGCGGCTGTCAAGGCGGCGTTAAGATGGCCCCCCCGCCCGCACGAAGGGGGCGCTACCGGAGGAGCACCATCCGCCCGGTGGCGGTGCGCCCGCCGGCGTCGAGGCGGTAGAGGTAGACGCCGTCCGGCAGCGTGCCCGGCTGCCAGCGCACGCGGTAGCGGCCGGCCGGCAGCACGCCCTCGGCGAGCACGGCCACGCGGCGCCCCCGCGCGTCGTAGACGGCCAGGCGCACCGGCCCGGCGGCGGGCAGCCCAAAGCGGATCGTCGCCTCGGCGCTGAAAGGGTTCGGGTAGGCCGGCGCCAGCTCGTAGCCCGGCGGCGCGGCGCCGTCTTCCGGCTCGGCCGCGGTGCCCACGCCGGTCGTGTAGCGGCGCACGGCGCTCCACGGCCCGAAGCCGCCCGCGCCCCGGGCCCGCACGCGCCAGAAGAAGGTGGATCCGTAGGCCAGCGGTCCGGCGGCCGTCTCGGGCCGGGCCAGCGCCGCGTCGTCGAAGACGAGCCGGCCGAAGTCCTCGTCCTCGGCGATCTGCAGATGATAGCTCTGCGCGTTCGGCATGGCTTGCCAGGCGAAGAAGACGTGCGCCGAGCCGCCCTGCACGCCGTCTTCCGGTGCGATGAGCGCCGGCGGCGGCACACTCGTCGTGTAGCGGCGCACGGCGCTCCACGGCCCGAAGCCGCCCGCGCCCCGGGCCCGCACGCGCCAGAAGAAGGTGAAGTCGTAGGCCAGCGGCCCGACGGTCTTCTCGGTCGCGGTCAGGGCGCCGCCGTCGAAGA
>JAWWAN010000452.1:0-3770 GCA_033721675.1 Rhodothermales bacterium
CCACGGCGCGCAGGAGGTCCAGGCTGAAGTCGCGCCCGAGGACGGCGGCGAGTTGGGCCACGGCGCGGGCCTCGCCGAGGCGGTCCAGGCGGGCCGCGAGCGATGCCTTGAGCGTGGCGGGCACGTCGAGGTCGCTCAGCGTAGAGGCGGGGGGCGCCGCCTCGGGGGCGTCGGCATGGCGTCGGGATTCGAGGACCGCCTTCGTGACCTCTTCGATGAACAGCGGCACCCCGTCGCACTTCTCGACGATCTCCCGCCGCACCGCCTCCGGCAGCGGGTTCTCCCCGGTGACGACGTGGACGAGCGCGGCGGCGGCGTCCGGGGTGAGGCGGGCCAGCGAGAGGGGCGCCACGTGGGCGCGGGGCGGCCACGGCGGCTGAAACTCGGTGCGGTACGTGACGAGCGCCAGCACGGAAGCCGCCGGAGCGTGCTCGATAATCATCCCCAGCAGCTCCAGCGACGTCGGGTCGGCCCAGTGCAGGTCTTCCAGGACGAAGAGCACGGGCTGGACCGTGGCGCGTTGCAGCAGGATCTGAAGCAGCATCTGGAGCAGCTTTCGCTTCTGCGCCTCCGGCGAGAGCACCGGCTCCGGATAACGGTCCTCGACGGGCAGCGCCATCAGCTTACCGAGCAGCGGCATGCCTTCGCCGAGCGCGATGCCGTACTGGGTCAGTAGCCCTTCCAGCTGTGCCAGCTGGGACGCCGCCGGGGCGTCTACCCCGCCGAGCACCTCGCGCCGGAAGAAGTCGATGAGCGGGTAGAGGGCCGTGTTCTGGTGGTAGGGGGAGCAGCGGCACCCGGCGAGCCAGGCCTGGGAGTCTGCCGCGACCTCCTCTTCGAGTGCGCGCACCAGGCGCGACTTGCCCAGCCCCGCCTCACCGCTGAGCAGCACTACCTGCCCGCGTCCCTCGGCGGCCTGCGCCCAGCGGCTCCGCAACAGGCCTGCCTCCAGGTCGCGGCCGACGAGCGGAGAGAGGCCCTGCGGGGCGGCTTCGAGGCGGCTGCGGGCGCCGCTCTCGTGCAGCACCTGGTAGACCGGGAGGGCGTCCGGCAGCCCGCGCACCGCACG
This sequence comes from Rhodothermales bacterium, assembly GCA_033721675.1. Lineage (GTDB taxonomy): Bacteria > Bacteroidota > Rhodothermia > Rhodothermales > JAWWAN01 > JAWWAN01. The sequence goes on from JAWWAN010000452.1 coordinate 1,070, forward strand.
CGGCTCCTGCGGCCGGCACGCGAAGAACCCCTCGACGAGGCGGTGCGTGGCTGCGCTGACCACGAGGGTGCCCGCCGCGCCGTCGTCCTGCAGCCGCATCGCGATCTCAGGCGCGCGGCCGGTGATCTGCGGGTGCGGCCCCAGCGCCTCGATCACCACGTTGCCGGTGTGGACGGCCAGCCGGGCCGTGATCGGCGCCTCGGTCGTCTCGTTGGCGCCCATCCTCTGGATCGTCTCGGCGAGGCGGAGCCCCGCGCTCACCGCGCGGTAGGCGTCGTCTTCGTGGGCATGGGGATAGCCGAAGGCTACGAGCATGCCGTCGCCCGAGAACGGGAGCACGTGCCCGTCGAAGCGCCCGAGCACGCGCAGGCAGGCGTCGCGGTAGGCCGGGACGGCCTCGTGCAGCGCGTCGGGGTCTGCCGCCCCGCTGCGGGCCATGAAGTCGATGAACAGGAAGGAGACCTGCCGCCGTTCCGGCCGGGCGTCCAGCGAGTTCGAGCGGGAGGACGTGGGGAGGGCGGCGCTGGATCCCGCCGTGCTGCCCGTCGCCGTCAGCGAGGCCGTCCGCTCGCTGTGCTGGAGCGCTTCGAGGTCGGCCACGACGTCGTCCATCGCCGGGTAGCGCAGCGCCCGGTCTTTCTCCAGGCACAGCTTCACCACGGCCTCGACCCCTGCGGGCGCCTCCGCCCCCGACGGCAGCAGGATGGGCGGGACGGCCTCGTGCTGGATGGCGTAGAGCACCGCCTGCGCGTAATCGCCCTGATACGGGCGGAAGCCGGTGAGCATCTCGAAGAGCACGACGCCGAGCGACCACACGTCGGTCCCGGCATCGACCGGTTCGCCCCGTGCCTGCTCCGGGCTCATGTAGGCGACGGTGCCCATCTTCACGCCCGTCCGCGTCAGGGTGATGTCTTCGTGCTTCGCCAGGCCGAAGTCGAGCAGCTTCACCACGCCGTCGTCGGTGATGAAGACGTTGGCGGGCTTGACGTCGCGGTGGACGATGCCGTGGGCGTGCGCGTGGGCCAGCCCGCGCGCCATGGCGAGCGCCGTGGCGAGCGCCCGGGGGAGCGGCAGCGGCCCGCGCCGGATCAGCTCGCGGAGCGTCTGGCCCTCGTAGAGCGCCATCGCGATGAAGCCGCGCCCGTCGTCCGTCTCGCCGACGTCGTAGAGGGTGCAGAGGTGGACATGGTCGAGCGCGGCGGCCGCGCGGGCTTCGAGGAGGAAGCGCTGCCGCGCGCGGTGGTCATGCGCGAGGTGCGGCGGGAGCAGCTTGAGGGCGACGGGCCGGTGCAGGCGGGTGTCCTCGGCCCGGTAGAGGAGGCCCATGCCGCCGCGCCCGAGGGGTTCGAGGACGCGGTAATGCGAGAGGGTCTGCCCGATGAGGTGGTGGGGGTCGCCGCCCGGCGCCAGGGGCTCGGGGAGTGCGCTGCCGGCGGCCTCGCCCTCCCCGAGGGGCCCCTGCGCGCCGAAGGCGAGCCGGTCGAAGAAGTCGCTCGCCCGGTCGTAGTGCTCCAGGAGGGAGTCCAGCTCGGCGCGCAGGGCGTCATCCCCGGCGCACGCACCGTCGATGAAGGCCAGCCGTTCGGAGACCGGCAGGACGACGACCTGCGCGAAGAGGGAGGCGACGGTGCCCCACGAGGCCTTCTTCATGGCGGGACTCCGGTGAGCTGGATGGGCCGCTCCGGGAAGCGGGAGGGGGCGCGGCGCGCCCTCAGATACACAGGGGGAAGCGATGCGCCGACCCCCCCCCCGTGGTTGCGGATCAGGCGAACATCTCGCCGGAGTCCTCGCGGATGTGCCGGTACAGCCAGACACGCGCCATCGCCCAGTCTCGCTTGACGGTGGCGGGCGAGATGCCGAGGATGGCGGCCGTCTCTTCGTTCGTCATCCCGGCGAAGAAACGGCATTCGACGATGCGAACCTGGCGCGGGTAGGCCCGCTCCAGGGCTTCGAGCGCCTCGTTGAGGGCCAGCAGACGCTCGGCCTGGTCGAGGCTCATGATCGCGGCGTCCTCGGCTGCGGCGCGGTCTTCTTCGAGGGAGACTTTGGGGACGTCGCCCCCGCGCTTCTGCGCCCGCCGTTTCTCCGCGTAGTTGATCAGGATGTGCCGCATGGCTTTGGCGGCGACGCCCAGAAAGTGGGTCCGGTTCTCGTAGGCGGGGTGGCTCTGGTCGACGAGCTTGAGGTAGGCCTCGTGGACGAGCGCCGTCGTGTTGAGCGTGTAATCGCCGTGCCAGCGGCGCCGCTGCTGGCGGGCGAGCGCGTGGAGGTGCTCGTAGACGAGCGGGAAGAGCCGGTCCAGCGCGCGCTCGTCGCCGTCGCGGGCGGCGTCGAGCAGCCGGGTGACGGTATGGGTGAGCGAGTCGGTCATCGGCGCTGCTCTCGGGCGGGGCGCACGGTACGTTGGGCAGGGTACAACATAATTGCTTGTTTACTTAAAAAACAAGACGCCGGTGGGGCTGCGGTGGGGCCGCCCGAGGGATCAGGGGGGGCAGGGGGGCGTATGCTCCCCTCCGCGCGCTCACCCCACCCGCCGCCGCGCCATGAAGCCGCTCGCCCGGCTCAACCATTTCTTCTGGGACTACAAGCACCTGTTCCTGCCGGGGCTGCTGTTCACGGTCATCTCGGCCGCCTTCACCATCACGGTGCCGGTCGTCGTAAGGCAGGCCGTCGACAGCATCCCGCGCTTCGTGCGGCTCCA
>JAWWAN010000453.1:0-3767 GCA_033721675.1 Rhodothermales bacterium
CGCGCGCTGCTCGTGTATCTGCACTACGCCCGGCGTGGTCGCTCCAGAGGCAGAAGTTTCTTCGCCCGAGCCCACAGGCACCGCAGGCAGCGGGGCTTCGTCCGGGGCGGCAGGCGGCACGACGCCCTCCAGGGCCGCGAACGCGGCTTCCTGACCGCTGGCCTCTGCCTCGGACGGAAGCAGGTGCGCCCCGTCCTCGGCCCGCGCCGGATGGATTTCCGCCTCGCCGGTGGCGTTCGTGGCGCCGCTGGCGTTCGGAGCGGCGAGCGAACCGGCCAGAACGGCCGCGAAGGCCGCCGCGCCGTCCGCGCCCACAGCCGGGGGTGGCCCGCCATCGGCGGCACCGGCCGGGGAGGCTCCGAGGCGCTGAAGAAGTGATCGTAGGTTCATCGCGATCATCGGTCGAGGGCCGCCGTGTCTCCACCCACGGCCTGGGGCACGGCGAGGCTGTCTGGGATGGGATCCCCCTCGGCGACCGCATCGGGCCGCACGAGCCGATCCACGAACCGGGCGGCCTCGTCGGTGGGGAGAGCCTGCAACAGGCGGATGCGGTTCCGGGGCGTCGCCTCCCGATAGAGCGCCGCCAGGACGGCATCGTCGAGCTGGGCGACGAGCCCTGCCAGGGGCTTGTCTTCGAGGCGGGCGACGGTCTTGCTCAGCTCCACGACGTCGGCTTTCTGGGCCTGCTGCGCAGCGGCCTCGTCCGCGTGCTGCTGATGCAGCGATGCGATCACGCCGTGCAGGCTGTCCGCACCGCGCCGCAGCGAGTCGAGCGACTGGCGGGCGCCGCCGAGCGAGTCTTGGTAGGCTGCCAGGATGGCTTCGAAGACGGGATAGACGCGGCCCGACGAGTCGGCGCCGATGGCCAGCGAATCGGACCAGGGGCTCGTGGGGATGGCCGCCGCGAGGGAATCGGCGACCGGCGAGTAGGATGGGGGGAGGGCCGGGAAGAACCCGGCGAGCGCGCTGTCTGCCCGGAGGCTGTCGATGCGGGCCTGCGCCTCGGCGACGCGGTAGGGCGCCACCGCAGGCATGGCGTAGAAAGCGCCCGCGAGCCCGCCGGCGAAGGCGAGCACTGTCAGGAGGGTGGCGAGGACGATGCGCATGGTCAGAGGCTCGCCTGAGGCGATGCGTGGGTGCGGGCGGTCTTGTCGGCGGCGCGCCGGCGGCGCTGGAAGCCGGTCGTGGCCTGCTCGTCGAGGAAGTTGGCCTCGGCGCGGAGCGTCTCGCGGCGGTGCTCGGCCCGCTCGCGTCGTTCCAGCGTCCGCATAGATTCTTCGGCGCGGTGGCGCGCCTGGAGGCGGGTGCGCGCCTGCTGCTCCTGGCGCCGAAGCTGAGCGAGGCCGCGCATCGCCTCTTCGTAGGCGTGCCAGGCCTGGTGGCGCTGGGCTTCGCGCCGGCGCAGCTGAGCCGGGCTGACGGCCTCACCCGGCGGGGCCGCCGCCGTGCAGCCGAGCGCGCCGCGTGCCGCTTTCACCGCGGCCTCCTGCGCCTGCCGCCCGGCCGTCGCCTGCCCGAGTGCCTGCCGGGCCTGGTCAGCTTCGTGGGTGCGGAGCTGCAGCACCCCGTCCAGCGAGAATCGGAAAGTTTTGCCGGCCATCAGCCTGGGTTTCCTCGATGTCGATGCGTCAGGTGAGCTAGCGGGACGAATTCCCGCCCCCTACCCTGCCGGGCAAACGCCCGGCCAGTTTGCCGCTAGGCCGTGCCCAGCACCGCGCCGAGGCGTGCGACGGCGTCGGCGGTGGGGGGCTCGTCCACGGACTGGCGGAGGAAGGCGGTGAGCGCCTCGTGCAGGGCCACGGCGCGGTCCGTCTCGGGGTTCGATCCGCGCTCGTAGGCGCCCACGCGCAGCAGGTCCTCGGCGCGGGCGTAGGCCGCGAGCAGGCCGCGCGCCTCGTCCGCCAGGGCTCGCGCCTCGGGCGTCGTCACACGCGGCATCACCCGGCTGACGCTCTGCAGCACGTCGATGGCGGGGAAGTGCCCGGCGTGGGCCAGCGTGCGCGAGAGGACGATGTGGCCGTCGAGGATGCCGCGCACGGCATCGGCCACGGGCTCGTCCATGTCGTCGCCGTCGACGAGGACGGTGAAGAGGCCGGTGATGGTGCCCCGCGCTCCGGGGCCGGCGCGTTCGAGCAGGCGGGGCAGCAGCGCGAAGACGCTGGGCGTGTAGCCGCGCGTCGTGGGCGGCTCGCCCACGGCCAGCCCGATCTCGCGCTGCGCCATCGCCACGCGCGTGACGGAGTCCATCATCAGCAGCACATCCTTGCCGCGGTCGCGGACGTACTCGGCCACGGCCACCGCCACGGCGGCCCCCTTGACCCGGCTCATCGCGGCCTGGTCGCCGGTGACGGCGATGACGACGGAGCGCCGCAGCCCCTCCTCGCCCAGCGTGTCGACGACGAACTCGCGCACCTCCCGGCCTCGCTCGCCGATGAGCGCGATCACGTTGACGTCGGCGCGCATGTTGCGGGCCAGCATCCCCAGCAGCGTACTCTTGCCCACGCCGCTGCCGGCAAAGATGCCGACGCGCTGGCCGCGCCCGAGCGTCAGCAGCGCGTCGATGGCGCGGAGGCCCGTCGGCAGCGGCGCGTCGATCAGGCCGCGCTCCAGCGGCGAAGGGGGCTCGCGGTGGACGGGCTGCTGCGCCTCGACGACGAGCGGCCCCCGGTTGTCGAGCGGCCGCCCGTTGGCGTCGATGACGCGGCCCAGCAAGGCGTTGCCCACGCCGATGGCCAGCGGCAGCTCGGCCCGCTGCACCAGGCAGCCGGCCCGTAGCCCGACGGTCTCTTCGAGCGGCATCAGCACCGCCGTATCCCCCCGCACGCCCACCACCTCGGCCTTGAGCCGGCGCCCTCCCGGGCGGTCGTCCTCGTAGATGTAACACAGCTCTCCGACGGCCGCGCCCACGCCGGTCGCCTCGACGAGCAGCCCCACGATGGAGGTGACTTTGCCGAAGCGCAGGCGCGTCACCGGGCGGCTACGCACGTCTTTCAGGCAGTCGAGGAGGTAGTTCACGAAGCAGCGGCGTGGTACGGTGGAGGAGTCGGGCGAGGCGGGCGGCACCGGGCCGCCATGGTCCTATTCGAGGGCGCCGTCGCCGCGCTTCTGGAGGGCGGTGAGGAGGCCGAAGCGGCTCTGCAGGTGATTCAGCAGCTCGTCCTTGAGGTGGCGGATGGCGGCGTCCGGCGTCTGGACCACCCAGTCCCCCGGGTCCAGGCGGGCGTCGGCCTTCCAGCGGAGGCCTTCGTGCGTGGCGCCGAGGTCGTCCAGGTAGCCGTAGGCGCTGAGGCGGTCGAGGTCTTCCGGATGGAGCGTCACCTCGACGGACGGACGCTCGGCGAGGTCCTGCAGGGCCCGGGCGAGGGCCTGCGTGGTGACGGCGCGCACATCCTGGGGGAGTGGGGCGGCCAGCAGCTGGCGCGCCACCTCGAAGGCGAGCGAGGCCAGCAGCGGCTCGCACTTGGCGACGTAGTCCTGCCACATGGTCTGCAGCCGGAGCCCGGTCTCGATCAGCGTCGCCCGCTCGGCCTCGATTTCGGCATGGAGCGCCTCCTCGGCGGCGGCGCGCCCCTCGGCATGGCCCGCCTCGTAGGCCGTCTCTCGCGCCTCGGCCAGGGCGGCCTCGTGGCGTTCCTCCCATGCGGCCTCCCACACGGCCCGGAGGCGCGCTTCATTCACTTCGTCCGCCGACGGCTCGGGCTCGCTCACCGCCTCCACCGTGGCCTCCCCCGGCGGCGGGGCCGCCGCGAAGGCCTCCCAGGCATACG
>JAWWAN010000454.1:0-3766 GCA_033721675.1 Rhodothermales bacterium
AGACGAGGCCGGCACGCGCACGCTCGTCCTGCTCGACCTCGCCACCGGCGCCCTCACCCCCCTCACCGACGGCCGGCACGACGACCGCGCGCCCGTCTTCAGCCCGGACGGCCGCCGGCTCGCCTACACCTCGCTCCGCGATGCCGTGCCCAACGTCTTCGTGCTCGACCTGGAGACCGGCGCCCACCGCCGCGTGACGCGCCTCGCCACCGGCGGCACGGCCCACGCGTGGCTACGGCCGGACTCCGCGCACGCCGCCGGAACGCTCGTCATCGCCTCCGGCGTATCGAAGGAGCGGGACCGCGCCTACCGCATCGACGCCGCGCGCACCGTGGCGGACGTGCCCGCCCAGGCGCCCGCGCCCTACGCCGCGTGGACCGCGCACCGCCCCCCCGCCGAGGTGCCCTCCGCCGTCCCGCCCGACCCAAACCGCAACACGGGCCCCCGCGCCGATCGCTCGTGGCGGAATCTGACGCATGTGATCTCCGGCGCAGCGCCCTACCTCGGCGGCGCGGACGACTACGGCGTGGGCGCGGGGACCGTCTGGATCGAGCCGCTGGGGAAGCACCTGCTGGCGGCCGGCGCGGCTTATTCCATCCCCGATCCGCGCGCCAACAGCTTCTGGTTCGGCAGCTACGTCAATAACCAGCTGCGGCCCACCGTCAGCCTCTACACGTACCGCTCGCCGCGCTCGGCCAGCCTCTACGAAGACGGCGTGCTCCTGGAGGATCTCATCGGCGGCGACGTGCGCGTGGACTGGCCGCTCGACTGGTCCATCCATCCGTTCGTGAGCCAGGAGGTGGGCGTGCGGCTGCGGTACCTCCACAGCGACCCCGTCAACCCCGAGGAGTTCGAGGAGCTGACGACGCTGCCGTTCCCCGAGGCGGGCGCGCAGGCCGAGGTGCGGCTCTCCTTCTCGCACCGGATGCAGCGGCCCTACCGCTTCAACGCCATCCACCCGCTCGACGGGGCGGGCCTGCGGCTGCGCGTGAAGGCCGCCGCGCCCGTCCTCGGCGCAGACACCCGGTTCGTGCGGGGCGACCTCAAGGCATTCCGGGTACTGCCTGCCCTCGGCCTCCAGCGCCTCTACATCTACGTCCGCGCGCAGGCCCAGGCGGGGCGGGCACTCCCGCAGGATTATCTCGGCTTCCCGCGCACCGACGAGGTCCAGGTGGATCTGCCCACCTTCATCCCGCTCACCACGGGGGACGCAGACCGCGTGCGCGGCTACCGGCGCTTCGCCGCCGGCAACCGGGTGCTCTTCGGGACGGCCGAGTACCGCATCCCGCTCGTCCCGGACCTCCAGACGCGCATCCTCGGGCTCGTCCGCTTCGGGGCCGCCTCCCTGGCGCTCTTCGCGGATGCCGGCATGGTCTGGACCGGCGGCGGCGCCGAGGAGGCGGACCGGCGGCTGGGCGTCGGGGCCGAGGTCAAGAACGAGGTGAGCGTGGCCGGGCTCTTCGCCCTCGGCCACGCCCTCGGCATCGCCCAGCCCGCCGATTTCCTGGGCCAGGGGGAGGAGTACGATCTCTATTACCGCATCCGCGCAGCGGTGGGATTTTGAGTACCAGGGGGGCGCGAGTGATCAGGCACCGGGGGGCTGATCTCAGAACGTCAGTTGCAGGCGCAGGGCAGCGACGAGGGCGTCCGCGCGCGCCGGGTTGGTGTCCGGATTCACGACGTGCTGGACGTCGGCCTGGAGCGCGAGGTGGGCGGTCAGGCGAGCCAGGTAGGTGGCTTCGAGATTCATTTCGGCGGCATCGGTGGGCTGGCCGGCGCGGCGCTGTGCCCGCTCGAACGGCGCGCCGTTGTGCGCCACGGCCACGGCGAGGCCGGCGCGGTCAGCGGCGCGGCCCGGCAGCAGGCCGGTGTAGACGAGCCCGGCGCCGGTGTAGGCACCGAAGCGGTTGATGCGGGCGTCCGCCACGCCCACCCGGGCGAAGACGGCGAGGCCCTGCTCGGGGTCGGCCGCTTCGCGGTGGACGTCCCACTCGGCCAGCAGGTAGGCGCCCCGGCTGCGGCGCGGCGGGAGACTGCTGAAAGGGGAGGTGGCGGCCGTATAGCCCCAGACTCCGAACGCTACCTTGCCCCGGTACGGCGGGTCTTCGACCCGGCTGATGCGCCGGTGGCGAGCCCGCCGCCGGCGAGAGACCGGCGGCACGGCCAGCGCGTCGTCAAGCCCGGCGAGCAGCGCCACCTCGGCGGCTACCAGCAGCCCGTCGCCCTCAGCGAAGCGGATGCGGGTGCCGCCGGGCCGCGCCAGGTCGCCAGGGACGCCGTCGAGCACGGCGGCCTGCACGTAGAGGTCGTCGTGGGGGAGCGCCTTCAGGCGGACGCCGGCGGACGTCGTCGGGAAGGTCGACGGTCCGTTCCGGCCGCTCTGCCCGAAGTCTGCTCCCATGCCGTGCGAGCTGTTGAGGAAGAGCGAGGCCGTGCGGAGGACGTCGAACTCGGTGTTGAGGTCGTAGAGGCCGGCCAGGAGCGAGAGGCGATCGCCGAGGAGCACCTGCTGGAGCCAGGCCTCGTAGAGCTTCCAGGCGGCCGGCGCCTCAATGTTGCTCGTGCCCTGGGCGTCGCCCACGAGCCTGCTCGGCTGCCCGCCGTGGATGCCGGTGCCGTAGACGAAGGCCGTCGCGCCGCGCCACCCGGCGAGCGGGCCCAGCCGCAGCGTTGCGGCCAGGTTCGCATTGCCCAGGTAGGCGGCGTCGCGGCGGAGTCCGCCGGCCAGCGGCCCCATGAGGTCGGCCACGTAGACGGCGTCGAGCCGTGCCGGCTTCGGTGCCGGCTGGGCGGCCGCCCCGCTGGCGGGCAGCCCCACCAGGGCGCAGCCCATGAGCCAGCGCACCGCCTTGAAGGAGCCCAAAGGCACGCGCGTTCTCTCGGCGCGGGCGCGCAGCGGCTCCCGGCGCCGTCTCCAGGAGCATGGCGAGAAAGAGACCGGATTCCGACCGCCGGCGCGGTAGCGTTCTAGCGAGACCGAGCGGTTCAGCGGCGCAGCCGGATCTGGAGCGTCCCGTTGATCTCACCGATGCCGTCGTAGACATCCGAGAAGTCGGAGAGGTCGATCCCCCGCCGCTCGATATTGCCTTCGAGCTGGGCGCCGCCGTTGAGCGCCGTCAGCCGGAACTCGTTGGGCAGCAGGAGGCGGTCGTCGGCCGAGCCGTCCACGTCGAGGTCCACGCGGTCGCCGCGGACGGCGTAGGTGCCGTCGAGGAGGAGGTCGTCGGTGGTATTCTGAAAGCGGTATTCGAGCGTGAAGCGGCCGTTGGCGAAGAAGCGGAGCGAGGTCTGGCTGGCGTCGAGCGTGCCCAGGACGTTGGCTGCCGGCAGCACGGCGGCGTCCGGGCGGAAGGTGATGCTGGTGAAGGTGTAGGTGCCGATGACGTTGGCGTCTTCGACGTCGTCGCCGCCGCTGTCGCAGCCGGTCCAGACGAGGAGGGCGGCGAGGGCCAGCAGCGAGGCGGTGCGGGAAGCGAGGCGGGTCATGGGAGCGTGGTGCAGACGTGTGATTGGGGATGGGCATGGAGGGCCGGAAGGCCCATAAGAGAAAGGGCACCCGCGGCGCCTGCGCGTTGCACGAACTGACGGCGGGAAAGACCCCGCCCTTTGGGCTGCTTCATGGGAAGTTGTCAGTTGTCAGTTTTCAGTCGAGCGTCTGGCGTTCCTTTTGTTTTTCGGACTCCGGACTCCTGCCTCGGACCCTCGGCTCACCTGAGGAAGGTGCGGAGGGCCTCGACGTCGCGCCGTACGACGGGGATCGTCTGCC
>JAWWAN010000455.1:0-3754 GCA_033721675.1 Rhodothermales bacterium
GGACGGCGGCAGACCATCGCCGGCCCCATCGCCGCCGGCACGAAGCTCGACGTGGTGGAGGACTACTAGAGGCTATTGCAACACGCTATTCGGGTGCGCGCGAGCATGTGCGAACCGGTGTCGTCCGGTAAGCGCGACGCAGGCGGCCTGCCAGCCCGCCCAGTGAATCATCTGATGAAACCAGACCTGTGATAGAGCTGACGAAGACGCTCAAGTTGCTGGAGGCCTACGATCTTACGGTGGTCGTGGTGGGTCTGGGAGTGCTGGGGCTTGCGGCGCTGCTGCACCGGTTCGATAACTACCCGATCTCTTTCCCGATTCTGACGCTGGCGCTGGGGTATGTGGCCTTCGCCCTACCGCTGGGCCTCACCCCACCCGATCCGCAGGAGCACGGCGCTATGGCCGTGCACCTGACCGAGATCGGGGTGATCCTCTCGCTGATGGGCGTGGGGCTCAAGCTCGACCGGTTGCCGGACTGGCGCACCTGGAGTCCGACGTGGCGGCTGCTCCTCATCTGCATGCCATTGACCATCGCGGGCATCGCCGTGCTGGGCTGGTGGATGCTCGGTCTGACGCCCGCTGCCGCCGTACTTCTTGGCGCCGCCCTCGCCCCGACAGACCCCGTGCTGGCCTCAGACGTGCAGGTGGGCGAGCCGGCGTCGGAAGTTCCTGAAGACAGCAACCCGGCGGGTCGAGAGGAGGCTTCCCAGGAAGACGATCCCGCAGAGAAGGAAGATGAGCTTCGCTTCTCTCTCACTTCGGAGGCGGGGCTGAACGACTCTCTGGCCTTCCCCTTCACCTACCTCGCCCTGCTCATGCTGGCCGAGGGGACCGCGCCGGCGAACTGGCTGGCCGAGTGGTTGCTTGTAGACGTCGCCTACCGGATCGTCGTCGGGGTTGCGGCCGGCGTGGCCGTCGGCCTGGGGCTGTCTCACATTCTCTTGCGCTTGCCCGTGGACACCGAGCGGGAGAGGATGAAAGCCGGCGTGGGAGCGCTGGCTGGCACGCTGCTTCTCTACGGAGCCACGGAATCTCTGGGCGGCTACGGCTTTCTCGCCGTATTCATCGGGGGTCTGACTATCAGACACCGCGAGCACACGCAGCAGTCGCACAAGTCGCTGCACACCTTCGCGGAGCAGTCGGAGCAACTGCTCATGACGGGCATCTTGATTGCCCTGGGCGGCGCGATTGCTGGCGGCCTGCTTGCCCCGCTGACGTGGGAGGCTGCTCTCCTCGGCGTATTGCTGGTGTTCGCCGTGCGTCCGATAGCAGGGCTGATCGGGCTGCTGGGCGAGCAGCGCCTCTCGGGGACAGACCGCCTCATCGCCAGCTTCTTCGGCATTCGCGGGATTGGCTGCCTCTACTACCTCGCCTATGGGTTGCAGAACGGGTCGTTCGCGCAAGAAGAGGTGCTCTGGGCTACGTGCGCGTTCACGGTCGTGCTGTCTGTAGGGGTCCATGGCGTGACGAGCTCGCCGGTGATCCGGTTTCGAGACCGGCGCGTGCAACGCCAGAGCAACGGAGCGCGCGCGGCATAACCAGCCCTGTGCCAGGAAAACGGAACGTATTCGCCCCGCAGGCCCTCTCTATGGTGCCTCGACCGGCTCGACGGCGCGCACGACGGCCCCACCGGGGCCGGTGGTGAAGCGAAAGTGGATACGGTCTCCCGGAACCAGCCCGCGCACCAGGGCGGTGTCTTCGATGGCGAAAGGCATCGTCATCGCATCCATGTAGCCGGGGATCTCGCCATGGCGCACCTTGAGATACCGCCCCTCGGCCAGCAGCGCGACGACGACGCCCGCGGCCTCGTACGCCTGCGGCGCGGCGAGCGCCTCGGCGGCGGGCGCCGGGATGAGCACGCTCTGCGAGCGCACCTCGCCCTCGACGCGCACCGTCCCGGCCATATACTCCGCATAGAGCTGCGACGGATACCCGCCGAGGATCCAGAGCCGGCCCTCCGGCGCGCCGCCTTCGAGCACGGCCACCGGGATGCCCATCGAGGCGCAGGCCGTGCCGCACTTGGGCGGGGAGGGCCTCGCCGAGCCCTCCCCTTTAGAGTCCATGCGCGACCCGGCTCAGTGGTACCGGTACTTCTCCAGCACCTCCGGGTCGCTGCTGCGCTCCAGAATCTCGCCGGTGCGGGCATGGCGGAAGATGATCTCTTTGGGGCTCGGCACCACGTCCACCAAAAACAGGAACCAGCCCCAGCCGCTGTAGGTGGCCTCGGTGACCACGAGGGGGTGATCCCTCCGGTACTCGTCGGGGCCGTGCGGCGTCTCGATCGTCTTGACCTTGGGGCGCTCGGCCACGGCCACGCCGCCGGTATCCCACGCGGGCGCCTCGCCGAGCTCGCGGTGGAAGATCTCCTCGGCTACGGGCGACGGCTCCTGGTCGTCTTCCACCACCGGGCGCCGGAACAGGTAGGCATCGGCGGACCACGCGCCCGAGCCGTAGAGGAAGATCGCGACGAGCAGGAAGAGCACGAGGACGGAGAACTCGAACGACTGGCTCGGCCCCAGCAGCCCGCCCTGGAAGTGCACCACGAAGACCGCGCCCAGGAGGATCGGGATCTGGATGAGCGCCGCCACGCGCGTGAGCAGCCCGACGGCCAGCATCGCGCCGCCGAAGAGGTGAGCCAGCGCCACGTAGTGGATCAGCACGACGGACGTGAGCCACGGATCCACCGTCGGCGCCAGCAGCTCGCGGAACGCCTCCGTGTCGGAGAGGAAGAGCACGCCGCGTACGAACAGCCCGATGCCCAGGTAGATCCGCAGCAGATCGAAGGCATGCTCTTCCGAGGCGACGAGCTTCGGGGCCAGGCCCTTGAACGCATTGCGGCCGTGGTGCCAGTAGTGATCCACGGACCACCGCCCCGAGCCGTGCAGGAAGATGAGCACGAGCAGGAACAGCACCAGCGCCGAGAACTCGAACGACTGGTCGGCGCTGAAGAGGCCGCCCCAGGTGAGCAGCACCGCGCCCAGGAGGATCGGGATCTGGACGAGCGCCGCCACGCGCGTGAGCAGCCCCACCGCCATCAACGCACCGCCGAGGAGGTGCACGAGCGCCGTCAGGTAGATCACCGCCGGCGACCCCAGCCAGCTCGCCGCACCCGCCGGCAACAGCGCCGTGAAGGCGGACGGGTCGTAGAGGAAGAGCACGCCCCGCACGAAGAGCCCCACCCCCAGGTAGATCCGCAGCAGGTCGAAGGCGACTTCGCGATAGCGGTCCAGCCAGTTGACGAATCGCTGCAATGCGCTCATGCGGCACCTCTCGCTCAGGTGGGGTCGTGTCTGCCGGGGGTGCGCGTCGTACAGCCGGGCCGGGCTGCCACTGCGAGGCGCCATCGACTACGGTTCCCGCTCGGGGGGCCTGCTGGGCGTACAGTATAGCCTAATTGCGCCGCTGCCACAAGTCCTCGCGCCACCGCTCGGGCAGGCCCTCGGAGGCGCCGTAGGCATAGAGATAGGGGGCGGTGGCCGGGCCCTGGCGGGAGAGGCGCTGGTCCTCCCGGATCTCCCGCACGCCCACCGGCACCGAGACGCCGCCCGCCGTCGCCCGCTGGCGGATCCGGACGGGGTCGCGCGCGAGGGGCTGCGGTTGCTCCGGGAAGAGGAGCCGCCCCGCGGTGACCACCGCCCACGTGAGCATGAAGAAGACGACCGGGATGGCGATGACGAGGAAGACGAGATAGACGATGCCCACGGGATCCCTCCGCTCCGATTTGCCGGGCCGCCCCGCCGCCGTGGCCGGGCGA
>JAWWAN010000456.1:0-3744 GCA_033721675.1 Rhodothermales bacterium
CCGCACCGTGTACTCGCCCGGCGGCACCTCGACGGACGACCCGCCGACGGCGCCGGTCGCCACGACGCGCCCCTCGGCATCGACCAGCTCGAACGGGAGCTGGAGGGCATCGGTCATGCCCAGCCCGAGGGCGCCGGCGTCGCGGGCGTCGAAGTAGGCGCCGCCGCCCAGGCGCGCCCACTCGCGGAAGGTCTCCTTGAGGCCGAAGTCGTCGATGGCGAAGCCGACAATCGTGACGCGCAGGCCGGGATGCTGGCGGCGGAGCGCCTCGATGGCGGCGGCGGGGTCGCCGTCGCACGTCTCCTCACCGTCGGTGAGGAGGATGACGATGCGCTCGCCAGGCACGCCGGCCAGGTCTTCCGCGACGGCTTCGAGCGACTGCGCGATGGGCGTCTTCGCCAGGTTCATCGCCTCGATCCCCGCAATCCGGGCGGCGGCAGCGGCGGGGTCGAGCGGCTGGAGCGGCACCTCCAGGTCGGTGCGGCAGGCGCCGGTCTCGCGGTGCCCGAAGACGCGGAGCGCGAAGGGAGTCCCGGCCGGCAGGGCGTCCTGCGTGAGCCGGTGCAGCGCTGCCTTCGCCAGATCGATCCGCCGCTCGCCCTCCTGGCGTTGGAGCATCGAGCCGGAGGCATCGAGGATCAGCTCGACGGCCGCGCCTTCGGGCAGGCCCTCGCGCTGCTGCGCCACGGCGCCGCTGACGCGCACGGCCCCGTAGCGCCGCCCCGGCGTCACGCGGAGCGGACGGCTCGCCGTGGTCTGGCCCGCGCGCCCGGCGAGGTAGCGGATCTCATAGTCGCCCGGCTCGTGGGGCGCCTCGATGCGGGCGGGGTTGCCCCATTTGGTGAAGACGTGGGTAGTGGCCGCCCCCTCCGGCGCACCGGCCGGCACGATGGCGATGCGGTCTTCGGCAGCGCCGGGGCCGTCCCACCCGATCTGCAGGAGCGTGCGGGCCTCGGCAGTCTCGGGCGCGTCGAGCGTGGCCCGGCGGGCCGTGACGCGGACGCGGGCCGAGGCGAGCGGCCGGTAGCTCTGGCCGGAGAGGTAGCGGATCTCATACGCGCCCGGCTGCTCCGGCGCGGTGAGCGTCAGCGGCGTGCCGGCACGCGTGTAGGCCGTCTCGGTGTACGCGCGCTCCGGCGCGCCGGCCTCGACGAGGGTGAGGAAGTCGAGCGCGCGGTTGGGGCCGGTCCAGAAGACCCGGAAGCGGCTGCCGGCGCCGACCTCGGCGGGCGCCTCCACCCGGGCCTGCCCGCCATCCACCTTGAGCGGGCGGCGTGCCAGCGGGCGGTACGGCTGCCCCGAGAGGTAGCGGATCTCATAGTCGCCCGGCTCGCGGGGCGCCTCGATGCGGGCGGGGTTCCCCTGGCGCGTGTACACGTAGGCGGAAAACGCCGCCTCGTCCGCGTCGCGCGGGACGACGGTGAGGAAGTCGGTGGCGGCATCCGGGCCGGACCAGGCGATCTCGAAGGCGGCACCCGGCGCCACGGCGGAGGGCGCCTCGATGGACGCATCTTGCGCCGTGGCGGGGAACGCGTAGAGCAGCAGCGCTGCGAGAAGGCAACCGAAGCGAGGAGACGGCATGGTGCGGCCCCGTCGCGCGGGGCGGGCAGGTGGACGGATCGAATGAATACGGGGCGCGCTCGGAGCGGCCGCCGGGGGCGCGAAACCGGGCACAGCGTCTGCACGATGCCGCGCCCAGTGGTTCGCCGCCGTGCTTAGTAGTCCACGCGGTCCGGGGCGGCGGCCCAGGCGTCGAACGGGCGGTGGGCCTCCCGGCCGAGCACCTGCTGCATCGGCAGGCGGCGCGCCGCCGGGGGACGGGCTAGTTCGTCGTAGATGAAGGCGTCGTCGAAGCCGGCGGCGGCGGCATCGTCCTGCGTGGCAGCATAGAAGACGTGGCGTGGGCGCGCCCAGTAGATGGCGCCGAGGCACATCGGGCAGGGCTCGCACGTGGTGTAGAGGTCGCACCCGTCGAGCTGGAAGGTGCCCAGGCGGCGGCACGCCTCCCGGATCGCCACGACTTCGGCGTGCGCCGTGGGATCGTTGGACGTGGTGACGCGGTTGGTACCTCGCGCGATCACCGCGCCGTCTTTGACGACGAGGGCCGCGAAGGGGCCGCCCGCGCCCCGCCGCACGTTCTCTACCGCCATCTCGATGGCTTCGCGCATGAATCGATCGTCCATAGCCGCAACTTAGGCGACGCCGTGGTCGCTCGCAATTCGTATCGTCCCACGCCATGCCGGATTTAAGGCCGCTCCCCCGGCTCGAACGCACCGCCGACGGCACCGACACGCTCTACAGCCCGGCCTACGGCCAGACGTACCACTCGCGCCACGGCGCCCTCGCCGAGGCCCGGCACGTCTTCCTCCAGGCCACCGGGACCGCCGAGCGCCTCGCGGCGGGCCGCGCGACGCGGGTGCTGGAGGTCGGCTTCGGCACCGGGCTCAACTTTCTCCTGACGGCCCGCCACGCGGTCCTCGGGGGCGCCGCGCTGCACTACACCGCCCTGGAGCGCGCTCTGCTGCCGGCCGCCCTCCTCGCCCGCCTCAACCACGCCGAGCGCCTCGGGGGAGCGCCGCTGCGCGATGCCTTCGCCGCGTGGCGCAGGCGCCTGCCCGTAGCACCCGCGCCCGGCCGCTACCCCGATCCCTTCCTTCCCCGCGTCGCGCTCGACCTCATCGTCGGCGATGCGCTGGACGCCTCGCTTCCCCCGGATTCTTACGACGCCGTCTACCTCGACGCCTTCAGCCCGGACGCCAACCCGGAGCTGTGGATGGCCCCGTTCCTGGCCCGCCTCTGCCGCGCGTTGCGCCCCGGTGGCCGGCTCGCTACCTATTCGGCACGGGGCAGCGTGCGCCGCGCCCTGGCCGAGGCCGGCTTCCGGGTCGAGAAACGCCCCGGGCCGCCGGGCAAGCGCGAGATGGTGGTCGCGGCGCGCCCGGAACCCGCATGAAATCCGTCGGAGCCAACGAGGATCGATGCTGAACCGTGGGGTTCATGGATCCCCCGGCCTACCTCGCCAGCCTCGCGCGCCGTACCTTGCCGCACCCCTGCATCCCGCATCAGACCGGAGTACCCGATGAAGCCACTCGCCGGCCGCACCGATACGCTCGCCCAGAGCGACATCCGCGCCATCACGGCCCTCGTCAACGCCGTGGACGGCATCAACCTGGGGCAGGGCATCTGCGACCTCCCCACGCCGGAGGCCGTCAAGGCCGGCGTCCACCGCGCCATCGACGAGGACCGCTCGATCTACACCAACTACGCCGGCATCCGGCGGCTGCGCGAGGTCATCCTCGACAAGGCCCGCACCTACAACGGCATCCCGGCCGAGACGAACGAGCACGTGATGGTGTCGGTCGGATCCACCGGCGCGTTCGTGACGGCGATGATGGCGCTCGTCGAGCCGGACGACGAGGTGATCCTCTTCGAGCCGTTCTATGGGTACCACCGCAACCTGCTGCGCCTGATCACCCCGAACGTCCGCGTCGTCCGCACCCACCCCCCAGACTGGGCAGTGGACTTCGACGCCCTGGAGGCGGCCATCACCGAGCGCACCAAGCTGCTCGTGATCACGACGCCCTCGAACCCGAGCGGCAAGGTGTGGACGCGCGACGAACTGGGGCGCGTGCTCGGCCTGATGGAGCGGCACGATCTTTACGCCATCACCGACGAGATCTACGAGTACATGCTCTACGACGGCCGGGAGCACGTCTCGCTGGCGAGCCTGCCCGGCGCCTACCC
>JAWWAN010000457.1:0-3737 GCA_033721675.1 Rhodothermales bacterium
CGCGGCTCCAGGTAGGCCCGCTGCAGGGCGGCCACGTACGTCAGGCGCGTCCCGGCGTCGAGGCTGAGGGTGGGGGTGAGGGCGATTCGGTTGGTGATGAAGCTCGCCACGCGCCAGCCGGACGACTGGTGGCTGATGGGGAGCCGCAGGGTACCCTGGACGAGGAACCGGCTGGCCGTATGCACCGGCTCGGCGCCGGCCTCGACGTGCCAGCGATCCGTGGCGGCCAGGTCGAGCGTGGCCCCTAGGGCGTACTCGCCAATCCGGTTGCCGTTGTCGTCGAGATGTTCGTAACGGAAGGTGGCCTGCCCGAGGCTGGATTCCTCGATCGTGTGCACGCCGTAATCGTGGGCGAGGCGGTACCGGCTGGCGCGGGCCTGCACGCGCGCCAGCAGGCGCGGCCCGAGGACGGTCTCGTAGCGCACCTGCGAGGTGCTGTTGGACCACGTGTAGAAGTCGCGCGCCGGGGGCGCCGCGTCGGCGTCGAGAAAGTCGGCAGCGGCGTCGGCGCGGAGGTCGAAGAAATCGTCTGCGCGGTTGCTCTCCAGCGTGCGGCGGCTGTGGTAGGTAGAGGCAAAGAGGCTGCGGAGCGTGCCCATCCGCAGCCGCACGGCGCCGTGCAGGTCGTGGAAGCCGATGCCGGGTGCGCCCGTCGTGAAGCCGTCGAAGTCGCGCAGGAAGGAGGGCCGTTCGGGGCTCGTCGGCGCATCGCTGGCCGCGCCCGAGAAGACGGCGAGCATGAAGGGGTCGGTACGGTTCCAGTCGTCGAGCAGGTGGCGGACGGCGCCGGGCGCGTGGAGGTCCCACAGGCCGTAGCGGCCGGCGGCGAGGAAGCTGCCTTCCACGGCGCCGGGGGTGCCGGTGCGCCAGCCGAGGCGGGCATTGAGGCTGAGCGGATCGGCCTGGAGGTCGAGCCTCCGCCCGGCCATCGGGCCGAGGGCGTGCTCGGCCTGGACGAGGCCGGCGGTCTGGCTGCCGAAGGCCGCGCCGAAGCCGGTCTTGTGGACCGTCACGCGGCCGAGGGCGAACGGGCTGAACGGCCCCACCAGCCCGCCCACGCTGACCGGCACGAACACGGGCGCGCCGTCGAGGTGGTACTGGTGCTCACCGGCCTCGCCGCCCTGCACGTGGAGGTCCGCCGTGGCATGGTCGAGGCGGACGCCGACGAGCGTGCCCAGGCCGCGGGCCACGTCGGGCGCGCGGCCACCGGAGCCGCGCGCGAGGCGCCCCGCCGCGAGGCCCTCCGCGCCCAGGCTGTCAGACGGGAAGCGGCTCTGCAGCCCGTCGACGACGATAGGGCTGACGGCCACCGGCTCGGAGCGCAACGGCACCCGCGCCCGGGCCATCCCGAGAGGCGGCACGTAGACCGAGTCGATGCGGTGGCGATAGCCCAGGTAGGAGGTGGTCAGGGCGTAGGTGCCCGGCAGCAGATCCGCCAGCACGAAGCGCCCCGTCTCGTTGGCCACCGTCCCGAGTTGGCCGTCGGCGAGGAGGACGTGCGCGAAGGCGAGGGGCTCGCCCGTCTCGTCATCGACGACGATGCCCTGGAGCGTACCGAGCTGGGGCGGGGCGGCGGCGGCCTCGGTGAGCACGTAGAGGCCGGAGGAGAGGCGGAAGTAGTCCAGCCCCGTCCCGCGCAGGACGCACCGCAGCAACACCTCCACCGGCTCGTCTTCGACCACGCAGTACACGCGCCGGTCCTGGACGAGGGCCGGGTCGAAGCTGAGGTCGAGCTGCGTCGTCACGACGAGCTGGCGCAGCGCGTCGGCCAGCGGCACGCCCCGCAGCAGGAGCGTGTGGCGGGCGGCGGCCTCCTGGGCTGCCGCCAGTGGCACCATCAGGCCGCCGCAGACCAGGACGGCCAGGAGGAGCCCGAAGAACGGGCGACGGAGGGCGGCGCACCCGCGCCGCATCGGCATGCGCAGGCCGCAGCCCCTGATCAGGCTGTGGGCGGAGGGGAGGGCGCTATGCATCGTCGAACGTTCGATCCGTCATCCGCAGGCACTCGTCGTCCGGGAAGGGGTGAGCCGCTATTCGCCGTACACCTCGAAGCCATTGGCGGTGGTGCGGTAGCGGAGGCCGACGCTCAGGCAGAAGTCGCGGAGGACGGCCTCGGCGGACGTCGCCTGCTGCTTGATGAACGTGCGGCGCCGGGCCCGGATCGCGGCGGGGGCGTCGATTTGCACCCCGAAGCGGCGCTCGATCTCGTCGAAGAGGACGCCGTAGGGCTCGTCGTCCACGAAGAAGCCGCCCGTGCGCCAGGCCGTCGTCGCGCTGACGCCCGTCGAGAGCGGGGTGTAGGCAGCGCCGGCGTCCGCGACGTGGCCGGCCTGCCCGGCTTCGAGCACGACGCTGCGCTCGGCCGTCTCGGCCGAGCGGGCCTCGACCTCGACGGTCCCCGTCAGGACGGCTACGCGCGTCTCGGCGCCGGGCCATGCGCGGACGTTGAACGAGGTGCCGAGCACGCGCACGTCGGCATTGAACGTCTCGATGATAAAGGGCGTGCCGGCCCTTTCGACGTCGAAGAACGCTTCGCCGTGCAGCGTCACCCGCCGCACGCCCCCGTCGAACGTGCGGGGCGCCGTGAGCGCCGACCGGCTGTTGAGTTCGACGGTCGAGCCATCGGGGAGCGTCACGGCGAGGCGCTCGCCGGGGCCGGCGGTGTAGTGCAGCGGGGCGGCGCGGAACCAGAAGAAGAGGCCGGCGCCGAGCAGGAGCACCACGCACGCAGCAGCAGCGAGGTAGGGCCAGCGCAGACCCCCCGGAACGCGACGCAGCGCAGGGCGGGCCGCGTCGTCCAGGCGGCGGCGGAGGGCGTCGATGCGGGCGGGGTCCGGGGCGGGGGCTTCCGCGAGGGGATCAGCGGCGGCGGCGAGGCGCCAGGGCGCTTCGAGGTCGGACCGCGTCAGTCCGGGATGGTCGGCCAGCCAGGCGTCGGCCTCCGGGGGCAACTTGGCGTGCGCGGTCATAGCGACGACAGGTCGGGTTGGTGGGTGCCGAGGCGGCTGCGGAGGTGTTGCAGCGCCAGCACGATGTGGTTGTTGACGGTTTTCGGCGCGAGGTCCATGGCGTCCGCGATTTCCTGATGGCTCAGGCCCACATAGCGGCTCAGCACGAAGGCTTCGCGGCGGCGGGGCGGCAGCTCGTCGATCCACCCGCGCAACAGGCGTTCGAGGGCATCGGCGTCGAGCGCGTCGGGCGCGTCGGGGGTCTCCGCAGGCACCGGCAGGGCGTCGTCGAGGGCGTCGGCGGCGTGGCGGCGGCGGTAGCGGAGCAGGTTGAGCGCGGTGTTGCGCGTCATCTGGTAGAGCAGGGCCTTGAGCGACCGCGCGGGGTCGAGGCGGGCGCGGACCTGCCAGAGCTTGAGAAAGACGTCTTGCAGCACGTCGTAGGCGGCGTCGGCGTCGTGCGTGTACTGCCACGCGTAGCGGTAGAGCGCGTCGTACGTGGCCTCGAAGACGTCAGTGTACGCCTGCCGGTCCGAGCCGGCCAGGCGGCGGCTCCAGTCTTCGAACTGTGCGGGCGTCGGGGTCTTCATCGGCATGGCGCAACGGGCTGCGGTAGAAGGTACACACCGGCGGCGGGGGATACCCAAGGGGGGACAAGGGGCTGGGGACTGGGGTTCTCTCCCCGACCCCCAGCGGCCCGTCCCCCCTGGCCCGTCTCCACCCCCCCCCCCCCCAAACCCCCCAAAATTGGCCCAAGGCGGCGGCGGGGGGTGGTACCCCACCCCCGCC
>JAWWAN010000458.1:0-3724 GCA_033721675.1 Rhodothermales bacterium
CAGCCCGCGCCCGGCATGGTGCAGGACGACGACGTGCTCGACACCTGGTTCTCGTCCTGGCTCTGGCCCTTCGCCACCCTCGGCTGGCCCGAAGACGACGAACAGACGCGCCGTGACCTCGCCTACTTCTACCCCGGCGACGTCCTCGTCTCCGGCTACGACATCCTCTTCTTCTGGATCGCCCGCATGATCATGGCGGGCCTCTACGTCCAGGGCGAGATCCCGTACCGGGACATCTTCATCACCGGCATGATCAAGGACAAGCACGGCCGGTGGATGTCCAAGAGCCTCGGCAACGGCATCGACCCGCTCGAGATGATCGAGCAGTACGGCGCCGACGCCGTCCGCTTCTCGCTCACGATCCTCTGCGCCCAGGGGCAGGACATCAAGCTCGACCCCACCAAGTTCGAGATGGGGCGCAACTTCGCCAACAAGATCTGGAACGCCTTCAACGTCTTCGGCCAGTTCATGGAGGACGGCAAGGACTACCGCCGCCAGCGGGCGTTCGGCGAGCTGGAGCTGGTGGAGCGCTGGATGCTCACCCGCCTCCACCGCACCATCGAGGAGGTCGAGGCCGACATCGCGCGGTACCGCCTCAACGAGGCGCTGACCAAGATCTATACGCTCTTCTGGGGCGACTACTGCGACTGGTACCTCGAGCTCATCAAGCCCCCTTACGGCGAGGTGATGGACGACGACCGGATCGCCCTCGCCGTAGAGATCTACGAGGCGATGGTGCAGCTGCTGCACCCCTTCATGCCGTTCATCACCGAGGAGCTGTGGCACCGCCTGCGGCCCCGCGAGGACGGCGAGGCGTGCATCGCCTCGGCCTGGCCCCGCGCCGACGCCGCCGAGACCGACGACGACGCGGCGGCCACGTTCGCGCGCATGCAGGACCTCGTCTCCGGCATCCGCAACATCAAGAGCCAGTACGGCGTGGCGCCCGGCAAGGAGATCGACGCCGTGGTCAACCTCCCCGCCGGCGACGACCGCGCGGCGGCCTTCGAGGCCCACGCCCGCTACTTCGAGCGCCTGGCGAAGGTCACCGGCCTGACCGTGGGCAGCGGCCTGGAGAAGCCCCGCGCCAGCGCCTCGCATGTGGCCGGCCGCGCCGAGGTCTACGTGCCGCTGGCCGGCATGATCGACCTGGAGGTGGAGCGCGAGCGGCTGCGCCGGGAGATCGAGCAGAAAGAGAAGTTCCTCTTCGGCGTGCAGCGCAAGCTCCAGAACGAGCAGTTCGTCACGCGCGCGCCTGCCGACGTCGTGGACCGGGAGCGGAAGAAAGAGCGGGATGCCCGCGCCGAATTGGACCGTCTGCGCGCCAACCTGGGCGACCTCGGCGCGTAAGTGGAAGACCCGCACCGCGCATCATCCTGACCGAGGCCGATCCGATGCAACGTCCCGCCCGCTACCTCGCCGCCGCCCTGTTGACCGCCCTGCTCGTCCTGCCCGCCTGCGATACGTCCCCGAACGGCGGCATCAACGACGACCTGCGCGACCTCGCCGCCGAGCGCCGCCAGACGTGGGAGGCCCAGAACATCGACGACTACGTGTTCGTCTACGAGCGCCTCTGCGACGAATGCCCCGACGACGAGCAGGGGCCGTTCGAGGTCTTCGTCCGCAGCGCCGTCCTCGACAGCGCCGCCGTCGGCGGGCAGCCCGTGGCGCCGGGCCTGCAGGCCCGCCTCTTCACCATCGACGGCCTCTTCGAGTTCATCGAGGCCAGCTTCGAGGCCGGCCCGGACCGCACCTCGCTCCTCTTCGACCCGGACCGCGGCTACCCGATCTCGATCTTCTTCGACTTCGACGCGAGCCGGGGCGGCGACGAGCAGATCATCGACGTACGCCGCCTGACGATCTTGTAGAACCCGGACGCCCTCCCCATGCGACCCCGGCTGTCGAAATGCGTGTTGCTGCTCGCCCTCGTGGGGGGCGGGCTGGTGCTCGCGCTGGGGCTGGCCGAGGGCGCCGTCCGCCTCGCTGCTCCGCAGGACCTCGACCACAGCATCTCGTGGTACCAGGCCCACCCGGTCTACCGCTTCCGGCACCGCGCGGGTCTGGACCGCCGCGCGAAGTGGTTCACCTACTACCACCTCCGCACCAATGCGCGCGGTCTGCGCGGGGCGCGCGAGATCCCCTATGACCCCGCCGGACGCTGGCGCGTGCTGATCCACGGGGACTCGTTCACCTTCGGCAACGGCCTCGACGAAGACGACCTCTTCGCCACCCGCACGGAGCGCCTGCTGCACCAGCGAGGCCTCACGCGCGCGCAGGTCGTCAACATGGGCGTCAGTGCGTCCGGGACGAGCCTCCAGTACCTCTACTTCCGCGAGGAGGGGCGGCGCTACCGACCGAACGTGGTGGTCATCGCCGTCTTCCTGGGGAACGATTTCCTGGACGACGCGCGGGACGGCGCCTTCACGCTCGAAGAGGGCCGGCTCGTGGAACAGCCCTTCGAGGTGCCGCTGGCGAAGCGCCTCACCGACACCGGGCTCTACCAGTTCTTCGCCGCGCGGTCGCACCTGCTCGTCTTCGTCCGCGACCGCTTCACGCGGCTACCGGGGGCGCAAGACGACGAGGCGGCCGCCTACACTGACGCGCGCCGCTTCCCCGCGCGCTACGCGCTCAACGAGGCCGTCCTTTTGCGCTTCGTGGAGGCCGCCGAGGCCGAAGGGGCGGTGCCCGTCGTGCTGCTGCTGCCGACGCCGTGGCAGCTCCTGTCCGCGCACGGCCGCCCGGCCGACGGCGACTACTTCCCCCTCGCTGAGCGCTACCGCGAGGCGCTCCTCGAGACGTGCCGGGCGCAGGCGCTCCGCTGCCTCGACGCCACCCCGGCCCTCGCCGCCGCCACCGCCGACCCCTGGCGGCTCTTCCTACACGATGCGGAAGGGCAGGCCGATTTTCACTACAATGCGGACGCGCACGCCGTCGTCGCCACGCTCCTCACCGACACGCTGGCGGGGTTGTACGGCGCCCCCTCGGAAGCTCCGACTCCATGATCCTGCGACGAACCGGACGATTCGTGCTGCGCGCCGTCTACGCGGTGCTCGTGCTCGTGCTGATGCTGGGAGTGCTCGAGTTCGCGGCGCGGGCCCTCGGGCTGGGCGAGCCGGTGCTCTACTACAACGACGCCGCCGGGGGCATGCGCCCGCTGCCGGACCAGCGCATCGAGCGTATGCCCGGCGTGGCCGTCACCGTCGACGCGCTAGGGTACCGCAGCGCCCGGCCCGACACCGCGGGCGCCCTGCGGGTGCTCTACCTGGGCGACTCCGTGACGTGGGGCGGCACCCGCCTCGACGACGCCGCGATTTTCCCCGAGGTCGCCGCCGGGGTGCTGCGCGCCGAAGGGATGCCGGTCTACGCCATGAACGCGGGGGTGAACGGGACCGCGCTGGTCAACCACGCCGAGCGCTTCCGGGACGGCGTGGATTCCGTGCACGCCGTCGTGTGGCTCTTCCCGTGGTCAGACGCCTACCGGAGCTATGCCACCGTGGGGCCGCTCTGGCCCGCCCGCTTCCGCCCGCGCTTCGCGCTCGTCGAGGCCGTAGACCAGGTGCTCTTCCGGTTCTGGCTGCCCGCCTTCCGCGCCCGCCGCCCCTCCCCCGATCCGTTCCTGCGCCCCGACGAGCCCGCCGGCCGCGAGGCGTTCTTTCAGCAGGTGCTCGCGGACCGGAAGGAGCGCAACCGCGCGGCGGCGCGGGCCGTCGCGGCGGAGGCCCGGCGG
>JAWWAN010000459.1:0-3723 GCA_033721675.1 Rhodothermales bacterium
CGACGGCGTCTTCGGCATCGGCCGCGTGGAACGTGAGGGCGCCGTCTTGCAGGGCGGGGCTGGCCTCGTGGAGGGCGAGGTAGGCGTCGTAGAACGCACGCACCTCGGGCCGGGCCGTCCAGTCGTAGGCGGACTTCTCGAAGAATGGCACCGGGGTCTCGACGCCGGTCTCCTGGCCGTTGTAGACGAGGGGCGCGCCGGGCAGCGAGGCGGTGAGCACGTAGGCCGCCTGCGCGCCCTGCTGGCCGCCGAAGAGATCCGGCGGCGGGGCGTCCCAGGCCGTCTCGTCGTGGTTCGTCGTGAAGCGCAGCCGCCCGGCGCCCTCGGGCAGCGCGGCCTCGACCTCCTCGACGAGCGCGACGAGCGAGGACGCCGGCGCGCCGCTCCAGACCTCCTTCAGGCGCGCGTACTCGGGCCAGGCATACGTCAGGTCGAAGCCGGCGCGGTGGATCGACGGCTCCTCGTTCTCGGCCAGCATCAGCACCGGCTTGACCGCGCGGAGCGCCGCGATCGCCTCCTCCCAGAAGGCGTCCGGCACCCAGCCGGCGACGTCCGCCCGGTAGCCGTCGATGTCGAACTCCTCGACCCAGTACCGCATCATCCGGATCATCTCGGCGCGCAGCGCGGGGTCGTCGTAGTTGAGGTCGACCACGTCGGTCCAGTCCGTCGGGTTGCCGTCAGGGCCGACGGGCGTGATCGGGTTGCCGTCGGCGTCGCGGGTGTACCATTCCGGGTGCTCGTCCACCCAGGCGTTGTCCGGCGCGGTGTGGTTGGCCACGAGGTCGATGAGGAGGTGCATCCCGCGCGCGTGGACGCTGTCTACGAGCGCCCGGAAATCCTCCTCGGTGCCGAAGGCGGGGTTGACGGCGTAGTAATCCTTGATGGCATAAGGGGACCCGAGCACGCCCTTGCGGCCCTCCTCCCCGATGGGGTGGATGGGCATCAGCCAGATCGTGTTGACGCCCAGGTCTTCGAGCTCGCCCAGGCGCGGGATGATGGCGCGGAACGTACCCTCCTCGGTGAAGTCCGTCGTGAACAGCTCGTAGATCACGGCGTCGTCCACCCACCCGGGTTGCTGCCAGGTCAGCGCGGCGGGGGCCTCGGGCGCAGCGGGCTCCTCTACGCCGGCAGAGGGCTCGCAGGCGGCGAGCAGGAAGGCGCTGAAGAGCAGGAGCGCGGGCAGGCGGACCATCATCGGAAGGCGGGATCGTGGACGGGGACCCCGCACAAAGTAAGGATCCCCGCCCCAACAAAAAAAGGCGAAGCCGGCCCGAAGAGCCGGCTTCGCCCGGGATGCGCGATGTTCGCGCGCAGGTCAGGCGTCCTGCTCCACGGCCTGCACGTCGAGCACGATCTCGACGTCTTCGCCGACGAGCACGCCGCCGGTCTCCAGGACGCTGTTCCAGTTGAGCCCGAAGTCTTTGCGGTTGATCGTCGTCTGCGCCTCGAAGCCGACGCGGCTGCCGCCCCAGGGGTCGCGGGCGGTGCCAAGGAACGTGCCGGCGAGCACCACGGGCTTCGTCACGCCGTGCATCGTCAGCTCCCCCTCCAGCTCGAAGTCGTCCCCGCGGACGGTGCGGACGCCGGTGCTGCGGAAGGTCAGCTCCGGGTAGGTCTCGGCCTCGAAGAAGTCTTCGGAGCGCAGGTGGGCGTCGCGCTTCTCATCCCCCGTGCTGATCGAGGCCGCGTCGATGGTGGCGTCGGCTTCGAGCGTGGTGAGGTCGTCGGGGTCGAGGCGGACGGAGGCGTCGAACGTGCCGAACCGGCCGGTGACTTTGCTGAAGCCCAGGTGGCGGACCTTGAACCGGACGCTGGAGTGCGCCGGGTCGACGCGGTAGGTGGCAACGGCGGCTTCGGTGACGTGGTTGGTGTTCATGGTGGTGGTGGGTTGAACGAGGGTGGATAGAGCTACCGGATCCACTTACTTGTTTAAACGAATATCGTTGCGCCGAAGAATGTAACGAGGCTGGTGGTTTCGCGGGCCCCTCGGGGCGGCCCGGCACGCGAGAAGGCCGGCCCCGCGGGTGCGGAACCGGCCTTCGGGGCAGCGGAGAGGGAGGGATTCGAACCCTCGATACGGCTTCAAACCGTATACTCCCTTAGCAGGGGAGCGCCTTCAGCCACTCGGCCACCTCTCCGTAAACGGGGCTGCAAAGATACGCCGGGGATGAACGCCGCGCAATCCGGCGCGTTCCGGGCGCGGCGGGACGGGGGTATGCAGGGATGGAGGTCAGGCAGAGGCGCTCGGTGCGCTCCCGGCCTCCCCTCCTTCGCCGTGCCTAGCCGGCTTCTTCGAGTGCGTTGGCGCCGCTGATGATCTCCAGGATCTCCTTCGTGATGGCGCTCTGCCGGGCGCGGTTGTACTGGAGGCGGAGGGTACGCAGCAGCTCGTCGGCGTTGTTGGTGGCGTTATCCATGGCCACCATGCGGGCGCCGTGCTCGGCGGCGTTGCTCTCCAGAAGGGCGCGCCAGAGCTGGTAGTTGATGTAGCGCGGTACGAGCACCTCGAGGATCTTCTCGGCAGCGGGCTCGAAGATGTAATCCACCTGCTGCCCGGCCTTCGGATCGGCGGCGGTGTCCAGCTCGCGCTCCATCACCGGCGTCACGAACTGCTCGGCCGGGATGGGCAGCAGCGGCTCGACGATGCGGTTCTGCGAGATCGTGTTCTTGAACTCGTTGTAGACCACGTACACCTCGTCCCACCGCTCGTCGAGGTAGCCCTCGACGGCGCGTTCGACGGCCTCCTGCGCGGTCGTGAACTGGAGATCCTTGAAGGCCCCCCGGAAGTCGCCCACCATCTGGTAGCCGCGCTTCGAGAAGTGCTCGTGCCCCTTGCGCCCGATGGCGAGCATATGGAGGGTGCCGTTGTCTCGCTCGCGGGCGAAGCGCTCCTCCACGGTCTGCTCGGCCAGCTTGATGACGTTCGAGTTGAACGCGCCGGCCAGCCCGCGGTCTGCGGTGACCACGATCAGCAGCACGCCGCCGACGTCCTCCCGGTCCTGGAAGAACGGGTGGAGGGTGGGGTCGAGCTGGCTCTTGAGGTGGCTGATGATCTGGCCCAGCTTGTAGGCGTAGGGGCGCGTGCGGAAGATGCGCTCCTGCGCCCGCCGCAGCTTGGCCGCCGCCACCATCTTCATGGCGCGCGTCACCTGCTGCGTGTTCTGGACCGAGCCGATCCGGTTCCGAATGTCGCGAAGACTAGCCATGGGGCGATGTGGACTGGGGAGGAGCGAAGGGGGTCGAACTCAGAACGTCGAGTGCAGATCGGAGCAGGTCGAAGGGGCTATCCCGGCGGCTAGTGCTGGGCACCCCCTTCCTCCTTCTTCATTCTGCGATCACCATGCATCGATCTCTTCCCCCCTTCCCGCTTCCCTACTGGTTGTACAGTTCAGCCAGCTCGGCGGCCTGCGTCTTGAGCGTCTCGGCGGCCTCGTCGCTGAGTTTGCCGGTCGTGCGGATGGACGTCAGGGCGTCTTCGTGGCGGAGGCGGAGGCGCTCGATGAACTCGTTCTCGAACTCCTTGAGGCGCTCCACGGGCACGGGATCCAGCAGACCCTGCGTGGCGACGTAGATGATGGCCACCTGCTCCTCGACGGGCACGGGGTCGTACTGGCCCTGCTTGAGGACTTCCACCAGCCGCTCGCCGCGCCGGAGCTGGCGCTGCGTGGCGGGGTCGAGGTCGGAGCCGAACTTGGCGAAGGCTTCCAGCTCGCGGTACTGGGC
>JAWWAN010000460.1:0-3718 GCA_033721675.1 Rhodothermales bacterium
AGGCGCGCGCGGCGTCGGCGCCGGGTGCGTCGAGGCTCTCGCTCAGCACCTCGCGCAGGGCGCGCAGGTGGAGCACGAGGTCGCTCGTGGGGATGCTCCGGCTGACGAGCACGGCCGCCGCCCAGCGCACGTAGTCGGCGAAGAGGGTCGCGCTGCCGGCGATGAGCGCTTCGGCGAGGTAGGCGAGGTGGTAGGTCGAATCCTGCTCGCACTTGGCCCGCCCCGCCGGCCCGTACCGCTCCGCCATCGACGGATCGCGCGCGTAGCACCGCTCGACGACGGCGGCGGCCAGCGAGCCGCGCCGCCGTTCCAGACGCTGCCCGGTTTCGGTTTCGGCCGAGAACATGGCGCGGGGTTCAGTGCGAGACCACGTCGAAGTAGCGCAGCTCGAAGCTGCCACGCACCAGCTTGAGCCCCTTCGGGATGCCCTGATGCGCATCCTTGTAATGGTGGCTGCGGTGCCATGCCTCGAAGGAGGCCTCGTCGGTCCAGTGCGTGATCAGCCAGATCTCGGCCGGCGCGTCGAGCGGGCTGAGGACGTCCATCCGCACGAAGCCCTCGGCGGCGTCGACGAGGCCGAGGCGAAAGGCTTCTTTGACCTGCCGCGTCATCGCCTCGCCGTTGGCGACGGTGAAGCGGCTGAGGGCGACGAAGCCCGAAGCGAGGGGGCCTGCATGGCCGGCTGCTGCTTCCACAGCAACCCCGCCCGGTGGCATCGATGGGGATTCCGTAAACATCAGCTTCAGGATCAGCGTACTACGGCCGCGCCCGCCAGATTGGAGGGGTGCAGGGGTGAGGCACTGCCCGTACAGGACCTGCTTGAAGTATAGGGCATACGCCGCCACTAATGCTATCGCCGGGGCAGCGGCCCACGTCCGTACCACCCGATCCCGTTTTACCGCGTGATTCAGCTTCAAAACATCGCGCTCGCCTTCGGCGGGCAACCCGTGCTCGAGGGGCTCTCCTGGACGGTCAAGCCCGGCCGCCGCATCGGCCTCATCGGCCCCAACGGCGCCGGAAAATCGACCCTGCTCAAGATCATCGCCGGCCGCCTCGCGCCGGACGACGGGACCGTGGCGATGCCCGGCGGCACCACCGTCGGCTACCTCGCGCAGGACGTGCAGGAGGCCGCCTCGGGCCGCTCGGTCGTCGAGGAGGCCATGACGGCCTTCGAGCAGACCCTCGCGCTCCAGGCCGAAGAACACCGCCTCACGGCCGCCCTGGAGGCCGAGGCCGACCACACGACGGACGCCTACGAAAAGCTCCTCCACGCCCTGGAACGCGTCCAGGCCGCCCTCGTCACGCAGGAAGCCCACCTCATCCGCCCCAAGACCGAGGCCGTGCTCACCGGGCTGGGCTTCGAGCCGGACGACCTCGACCGGCCCCTCCACACCTTCTCCGGCGGCTGGCGCATGCGGGTGGCCCTCGCCCGCATCCTCCTCACCCAGCCCGACTTCCTCCTCCTCGACGAGCCCACCAACCACCTCGACATCGTCTCCATCGACTGGCTCGAAGGCTACCTCCGGAGCTACCCCGGCACCGTCGTCCTCGTCTCGCACGACCGCTACTTCCTCGACCGCATGATCACGACGACGGCCGAGCTGGCCAACGGGCGGGTCACGGAGTACGCCGGCAACTACAGCTTCTACCTGGAGGAGCGGGAGGCGCGGCGCGCGCTCCAGCGATCCGCCTACGAGAACCAGCAGCGGCAGATCGCCGAGACGGAGCGCTTCATCGAGCGCTTCCGCTACAAAGCCACCAAAGCCCGGCAGGTGCAGAGCCGCGTCAAGATGCTGGAGAAGCTGGACCGCATCCCGCCGCCGCCCACCGACGAGGCCGAGATCCACATCCGCTTCCCCGCCCCGCGCCGCTCCGGCCGCACCGTGCTGGAACTCACGACCTTCTCGAAGACCTACGCGACCGAGGACGGCGCCATCGACGTCTTCGAGAAGGCCGGCCCCCTCCTGATCGAACGCGGCGACAAGATCGCGCTCATCGGCAAGAACGGCGCCGGCAAGTCCACCCTCGCCCGGATGCTGCGCGGGACCGAACCCTTCGAGGGCGACCGCGAGCTGGGGTACCACGTGGACCTGACGTTCTTCGCTCAGCACCAGGCCGACACGCTGGAGCCCTCGGCCACCATCCTCGAATCCCTCCAGCAAGTGGCGCGCGGGCAGACCGAGACGGAGCTGCGGACGCTCCTCGGGGCCTTTCTCTTCACCGGAGACGACGTCTTCAAGCGCGTGGGCGTGCTCTCCGGCGGCGAGAAGAGCCGCGTGGCCCTCGCCCGGACCCTCCTCCACCCGGCCAACTTCCTCATCCTCGACGAACCCACCAACCACCTCGATATCCAGTCGATCAACGTGCTCGTGGAGGCGCTCCGGCAGTACGCCGGCACGTTCGTCGTGGTCAGCCACGACCGGCACTTCCTCGACCAGATCGTCAACAAGGTCTGGGTGGCAGGCGGGGGGCAGGTGCGCGTCTTCCAGGGCACCTACTCGGAGTATCGCTGGCAGGTGGAGCACGGCACCGCTGCTACACTGGGCGGAGACGGGCTTCACGCCGACGACGCGCCCGAGCGGGCGGAGCCGGAGCAGACGCCCGAGGCCCCGGCCCGGAGCGGCGGGCCGAAGACGAAGGAGCAGAAACGGCGCGAGGCCGAGGAACGCAACCGCCTCTACCGGGCGATGCAGAACGGCGGCGGCGGGGACTACGAAGCGCTCACCGAGCACCAGCTCCGCACGCTCTATGAACAGGTCGAGGCCCAGATCCTGGAGAAGGAGGAGGAGAAGGCTACCCTCGAAGCCACCCTCGGCGACCCGGCCCTCTACGAGGACCCCGACCGCGCCCGCGCCACGACCGCCGCCTACGACGCCCTCCGGGCCGACCTCGCCGCGCTTTACGAACGCTGGGAAGCCCTCGCCGAGCAGCTCGCTGCCTGAAGCCCCGCTGCGGCTTTCCCCGCTCCCCCGCCCTACCGCCGGGTGTGGCTCAGGTAAACGGTGGCTCGGGGGTTGGCGTCGTCCGCGATCACGAGGTCGTCGATGCCGTCTTCGTTGAGGTCGGCGGCCGCGATGGCCCACGGATGCTCGCCGGCAGGCAGGGTGGCCGTGCGGAGGGCGCCGCCCCCCCCGAGCACCACGAGCACGCCCGAACTCCGGTAGCTGGCGACGGCGGCGTCCGGGATCCCGTCGCCGTCGAAGTCCCCCACGGCGATGCTTTTCCCGCCTGTGGCCAGGCGGAGCGGGGAGCCGTCCGCTTCCTCGAAGCCGCCGTGGCCGTCGCCCCAGAAGAGCTGAACGCGGGCGGAGCCCTCGCCCGAGGCCGAGACGAGATCGAGCCGGCCGTCGCCGTTGAAGTCGGCCAGCGCGACGCCGAAAGGCGTGTCCGCCGCCACGTCGGGCGCTCTCCGGAAGGCGAGCCGGCCGGGATCGGCGGCAAGGCGGATGCCCACGGCGCGCGGGTTCGGCGTGGCGAGGTCGAGCCGGCCGTCGCCGTCGAGGTCGCCGAGGGCCATGCCGCGGTAGGGATCCCCGCCGACGCCGACGAGCGTGCCCGGCGCGGCAAACGTGCCGTCGCCGTGCCCCCGGAGGATCAGCAGCCCCTCGCCCTGACGGTGATCCACGATCAGGTCCAGGTGCCCGTCGCCGTCCAGATCAGCGGCGCGGACGACGTGGGGGTGCGGCGCCACGTCGATCCGCACGGGCGAGCCGGGGGC
>JAWWAN010000461.1:0-3717 GCA_033721675.1 Rhodothermales bacterium
CACCGCTCCTGGCCCGCGCTCCACACCTCCAGGTCGTACTTCTTGGCCTGCGTGAAGCCCATGTCTCCCGTGCACATCAGCAGGCGGCGGTAGGGTAGGCCGAGGCGGCGCAGGGCGCGCTCGGCGTCCTCGCGGAGCTGCTCCAGCGCCTCGTAGCTGCGCTCGGGGTGGACGAACTGCACCAGCTCCACTTTGTCGAACTGGTGGAGGCGGTTGAGGCCGCGGACGTGCGCCCCCCAGCTTCCGGCCTCGCGCCGCCAGCACGGCGTGTAGGCGCAGAACTTGAGCGGCAGGTCGGCCTCGTCGAGGATCTCGTCGCGGAAGAGGTTCGTGACGGGCACCTCGGCGGTGGGGACGAGGTAGAGGCCGTCGCGCGGGGCCTCGTACATCAGGTCTTCCTTGTCCGGGAGCTGGCCCGTGCCGGTGGCGCTGGCGGCGTTGACGAGCAGCGGCGGTTGCAGCTCGCGGTAGCCGCCCTCGGTCTGGGCGAGGTCGAGGAAGAAGTTGATGAGGGCACGTTGCAGGCGGGCGCCGTCGCCCAGGTAGAAGGGAAAGCCCGCGCCGGTAACCTTGGCGCCGCGCTCGAAGTCCGCCAGGCCGTGCCTGTCGAGGAGGTCCCAGTGCGGGAGCGGGTCGAAGCCGAAGCCGGGCCGCGTGCCCTCCTCGTGGACGACCACGTTGTCGTCCGGAGTGCGGCCCACGGGGACGCTCTCGTGGGGGAGGTTGGGGATTTCCAGCAGGAGGGCGGCGAGGCGGTCGTCGGCCTGCCGGGCCTCGTCTTCGAGCGCCTTGATCTGTGCCTTCAGGCGGCCCGTCTCGGCGATGCGTTCCTGCGCCTCGGCCTTCTTGCCAGCCTGCATGAGCCCGCCGATCTCGCGGCTGACGGCGTTGGAGCGGGCCTGCGCCTCCTGCAGACGCGTCAGCACGTCGCGCCGGGCGACGTCCAGCCGGAGGGCTTCATCGACGGCGTCGGTATCGGCGTGGCCCTTGGCGCGCATGGCGTCCTTGACGCGGGCCGGGGCGTCGCGGATGACCTGTATATCGAGCATCGTACGAGTCCAGAGTCGGGAGAAATCAATGGGGATTCGGGATTCCGGACCAGTCTACGCGGTGCCGGGGCCAATCCAAAATCCTCAATCTAAAATCCTAAATCGGAGACGGGCAGGCCGAGGCGGGCGCCGAGGTGGCGGAGGGCCTGGTCCAGCGAGCGGGGCCGGAAGCCGAGCTCGGTCTCGGCCTTGAGAATGATGAAGCCGGTGCGGGGCGGGCGCTCGGCCGTCTGCTTGAAGCGCGTGCCGTCGGTCGGGTGGACCAGCGCGGCGTCGAGGTCGAAGACGCGGGCGATGCCGACGGCGAAGTCGTAGACGCTGAGGAGCTCGCGGCCGGAGAGGTGGAACAGGCCCGTCTTGCCGAAGCGGACGAGCCGCTCGACGCCGGCGGCGAGGTCGGGGGCGTAAGTGGGCGTGCGCCACTGGTCCGTGACGACGTGGATGGGCTGGCCCTGCGTGAGCTGGTCCAGCACCCACAGCACGATGTTGGAGCGGGGCAACGCCTGGCCCGTGCCGTAGACGAGGACGGTCCGGGCGATGGCCCACTGGTCGAGCCCGGCCTCGCGCGTGACGTTCTCGGCGGCGAGCTTGCTCTTGCCGTAGAAGTTCACCGGGTTCGGGCGGGCGTCCTCGCGGTAGGGGCCGCCGGCGCCGTCGAAGACGAAGTCGGTCGAGATCTGCACGAG
This sequence comes from Rhodothermales bacterium, assembly GCA_033721675.1. Taxonomy (GTDB): domain Bacteria; phylum Bacteroidota; class Rhodothermia; order Rhodothermales; family JAWWAN01; genus JAWWAN01. The sequence goes on from JAWWAN010000461.1 coordinate 1,736, forward strand.
GCGGGCACCGGTGGCATGGCACTGGCGCGCGAGGTGCTCCACGGCATCGACGTTGACGGCCCAGCACGCCTCGCGCTCGGTCTCGCAGCGGTCCACCTGCGTCATCGCCGCGCAGTTGACCACGACGGTCGGCGCGAAGTCCTCGAACGTGCGTCGGACGGCGTCGGCGTCGGTGACGTCGAGCGGGGTGTAGCCGCACGAGACCCCGCCGAAGCGCGGCGTGCGGTCGCGCCCGGTGGCCAGCACGTCGTACTCGGGGAGGCGGCTCATGAGGGCGACGAGCTCCTGCCCGAGCAGGCCGTTGGCTCCGGTGACGAGGACGCGCTGATACAGCATGGCGATGGACGCGGCGTGGCGAGGAGTGTAGGGGCTAAGATAGCAAACGCGGCCCGGCAAACCGGAAGCCTGAAACGTGAAACCTCCGATCGCGTTGCGCCGGCGCCCGCCCGCGCCCCGGGGAAACCGGCTCAATCTTTAAAAACCAATGGAGCGATGGTGCGTATCTTTGCGCGTTGATAACGACGGATTCGGTGCCGACGATGGCCGAAGCGGAACGGCCGCGCGTGACGCGGAGCCTGGGAAGATTCTGGACCGCCGCCAACATGCTCAGCCTGTCTCGGGCGGCGTTGGTGCCGCCCATCACCGTGCTGGTCTACCAGGGCGGCCCCCGTACGTGGCTCTTCGGCCTCATCGGCCTGGCCGTGCTCACCGACTGGTTCGACGGGCACCTCGCGCGCTGGAGCCACACCGTCAGCGAGTGGGGCAAGGTGCTGGATCCGCTGGCGGACAAGCTGGCGGCTGCGGCCGTCACGGCCGCCCTCGTCGTCCGGCCCATCGAGCCGACGCTGCCGCTGTGGTTCGTGGGGCTGATCGTCGCGCGGGATGCCTCGATCGTGCTCGGGGGCGTGGTCATCGCGCGGCGGACGGGCGAGGTGCTGATGAGCATCTGGTGGGGCAAGGTCGCCGTCTCGGCGCTCTCCGTCACGGTGCTGGCCACGCTCCTCGAAGCGGACGCGCCCGTGTTGCAGGCGTGCGTCTGGATCACTACGGCGCTGATGGTCTACACCTACGCGCTCTACCTCCTCCGCTTCGTCCGCGTCTGGCGCACCGGCGTGCTGCCCTCCGAGGTCGGCATGGATGGCGAGGGCGGCCGCGCCATCGCCTCCGTCCACCCGGAGACGTCGTAACCGCCCCCCTGAATCGGGAGCGGGCAGCGAAGGGCTCGCCCGGTCCTCCCCGCCCGGCTTCGTTCCCCCTTTCTCATCGTCATCACTTCTCCAATGGCATTTTTCGACCGGTTCAAGACGTCGGAGCGGACGGCCGAGCAGGAGCGGCTCGAAGAAGGGCTCGAAAAGACCCGCACCAGCTTCTTTGGCAAGCTCGACCGCCTCGTGCGCGGCAAAGACACCGTCGATGACGAGACGCTGGACGCCCTCGAAGAGGTGCTCGTCACGAGCGACGTCGGGGTGAAGACCACGCTGGACATCATCCGCCACGTCGAGGAGCGCGTCGCGCGCGACAAGTTCGTCTCGACCAAGGAGCTCAACGGGCTCGTCCGGGACGAGATCGCCCGCCTGCTCCTGGAGAGCGCCCCGGAGCGCCCCGCCGACTTCGACGCGCCCCTCCCGCAGACGCCCCACGTGGTGATGGTCGTCGGCGTCAACGGCGTGGGCAAGACGACGACGATCGGCAAGATGGCGCACCGCTACAAGCAGGCCGGCCGCGAGGTGCTCCTGGGCGCCGGAGACACGTTCCGCGCCGCCGCCATCGAGCAGCTCGACATCTGGGCCGAGCGCGCCGGCGTCGAACTCATCAAGCAGAAACACGGCGCCGACCCCGCCGCCGTCGCCTTCGACACGCTCGCGGCGGCCACGAGCCGCGCCGCCGACGTCGTGCTCATCGACACCGCCGGCCGCCTCCACACGAAGGGCGGGCTGATGGACGAGCTCTCGAAGATCAAGCGCGTGATGGACCGGCAGGTG
>JAWWAN010000462.1:0-3710 GCA_033721675.1 Rhodothermales bacterium
CGAGACCGACTTCGGCTACCACATCCTGCGCGTCGATGCGCGGCGCGGCGAATCGATCGACTTCACGCACGTGCTCATCGCCGTCGACGACAGCCGCAACGATCCCACCGAGGCCATCGCGTTCCTCAACAGCGTGCGGGATTCCATCGCCACCGGGCGGCTCTCCTTCGAGCTCGCCGCGCGGCGCCACTCCGAGGAAGCGTCTACGGCCCCGACCGGCGGGCGCGTCTTCGACCCCTCCAGCGGCGAGCGAGACCTGTTCCTCGAAGCCCTCGGCCCCACCTGGCAGGCCACGCTCGACACGCTCGAGGTGGACGAGCTGAGCCGGCCCGCCGAGGTCGAGCTGCTCGACGGCACCCGGGCCTACCACATCGTCCGCCTGCAGCGCCGCGTCCCCGAGCACCGGGTCGATCTGGAGACCGATTACACCCGCATCGAGCAGCTCGCGCTGCAGGAGAAACGCCAGGAGGAGCTGAGCCGGTGGCTGCGGCGCCTGCGAGACGACGTCTACCTCGACTTCCGGGGAAAGGCCGCGCGCCTCGACGACACCAGCGACGCCTCCGTCACCGAGCGCCGTAACTGAGGCACGGCCCCGCCCGTAGTCTCGCCTCGCTGAAGACCGCTTACCCACCCCGCCCGCATGCAGACGACCACCTCGACGGACCCCGCGACGCTCGACGCCCTCCACGACGCCTATGCCCGCCTCCGGGCGGAGATCGCCAAAGTGATCGTCGGGCAGCAGGACATCGTCGAGCAGGTGATGGTGTGCCTCCTCTCGCGCGGCCACGCCCTGCTGGTGGGCGTCCCCGGCCTCGCCAAGACGCTCCTCATCCGGACCCTCTCCGACGCGCTCGACCTCCGGTTCAGCCGCATCCAGTTCACGCCGGACCTGATGCCGAGCGACATCACCGGCACGGAGATCATCGAGGAGGATCACCAGACGGGCCGCCGCGCCTTCAAGTTCGTCCGGGGCCCCGTCTTCGCCAACGTGATCCTGGCCGACGAGATCAACCGCACGCCGCCCAAGACGCAGGCCGCGCTGCTGGAGGCGATGCAGGAGCACCACGTCACGGCCGCCGGGCAGACCTTCGTGCTCGACGAGCCGTTCTTCGTGCTCGCCACGCAGAACCCGATCGAGCAGGAGGGCACCTACCCCCTCCCCGAGGCCCAGCTGGACCGCTTCATGCTCAACCTGTGGCTCGACTATCCGACGTTCGACCAGGAGGTGGAGGTCGTCCGCAGCACGACGAGCGCCCGGAGCGCGACCGTGGAGACGGCGCTCTCGCACGAGGAGCTGATGACCTACCAGGACTTCATCCGGCAGATCCCCGTGGCGGATAACGTCATCGAGTACGCCGTCTCGCTCGTGGCTCGCACGCGCCCGCAGCGCGAGACCGCGCCCGACTTCGTCAACCGCTACATCAGCTACGGCGCCGGGCCGCGTGCCTCGCAGTACCTGATCCTCGGCGCCAAGTCGCTGGCCGCGCTCGACGGGCGGCTCACCCCGCTGGCCGAAGATGTCCGCCGCATCGCCGTGCCGGTGCTGCGGCATCGCATCGTGCCCAACTTCAACGCGGAGGCCGACGGCGTGGACGCCGTCGCGCTCGTCGAACGGCTCCTGGAGGACGAGGAGAGCTAGCGCGGGCCGAGCGTGCGTTGGTCCAGCCTGCCTCAGCGTCGCGGGGCCGCGAGAAACGCCCGGATCCGCTCGGCGGCGTCGAGCCCGGAGCGGAGCGCCAGGGGCACCCTCCCCTGCCCTTCCAGCGCATCCCCGGCGACGTAAAGGCCGGCGGCGTGCACAGGCGTCAGCGCCTCCTCCTCCGCCCGCGCCTCCGGGAGGGCGTACCGCCACCGCTGATGATCCGTCCAGACGGGTTGCCGCAGGTCGATGCCCAGGAGCGCACTCGCGTGTTCTGCGGCCTCCGAGGCGAGGGCCTCGGGCGGCGCATCGTAGCGCGCCTGTGACCACGCCGGCGCCATCTGCACGATGAGGAGCGTGGTGCCGGAGGGCACGTGCCCCGGCTTGTCATTCTCGAAGCTCAACCACGCAACATCGTGCCTGCCGTCGGGATTGACCAGCCCGAAGAACGGCGCGGGGCGCTCGATGGGGGTGTCGTAGGCGAGGGTGAAGCTGTACTGGATGCGGTACGAGACGCCGCCCAGCGCCTGCCTGATGGCCGACCGCACCCCGGCCTCCATCGAGCCGTCCTCTACCAGCGTCAGGGTCTGCGGGGCGGGTGGCGTGAGCAGGACGGCCTCGAAGGGACCCAGCGCCTCCCTGCCCTCGCTGGTCAGATGCCAGCCGGCCGCGCGCTGTTCGAGCAGCACCACCCGCCGCTGCCGGTGCACATCCGCCGCCGATGCCCCGAGCAGCAGCTTCCCCAGCGTGCTGATCCCGTTGCGATAGGTCCACTTGGTAGCCCGGTTGTGCTCGGGATCGCCTTCGTGGAGCGTCCCCTGCTCGTCGAACGTCCAGACGTCCCCACTGATCGACACCAGCTCGTCGGTCGGCAGCAGGCGGCGGATGAGGGTCTCGACGCGGGGCTCCTCGGCCTTGAAATAATTGGCGCCGTGGTCGTAGGCGCAGCCGTGCCGCCGCCGGGTGGCGGCCCGTCCGGAAATCCCCCGGCTCTTCTCGAACACGACCACATCGATGGGGTCCTCGCGGAGGGCCCACGCTGCGGCACAGCCGGCGACGCCGGCACCCACGATGGCGAGACGAGGCATCCGCTGGACGTCCTTGAGGTAGGGAGGGCGGGCGGAGTGCTACGGGCAGGGCCCCGGCAAGAGTTTCCTCGGGCGGCGGGGCGGTCTGTAACGCTCGTGTCCTGCCGGAGCCTTTCCAAGAAGCCACCGTTAGCACCCGCGAACCCCGCCCCAGACGCCCATGAAATGGATCGCCCGCATCTTCGCGCTCTTCCTCATCATGCCGGTCGTCGAGCTGGCCCTGCTGGTGCAGGTGGACCGGCTGATCGGCTTCTGGCCCACCATCGGCGTGATCCTGTTCACCGGCATCCTCGGGGGCTACCTGGCCCGCCGCGAAGGACTCTCCGTGTGGCGGCGGCTCAACCAGCGGCTCGCGGAGGGCGGGCTGCCGGGGCAGGAGCTGCTGGACGGCGTCATCATCCTCGTCGCCGGCGCGCTGCTCATCACGCCGGGGGTGCTCACCGACGTGATCGGCTTCATCGGCCTCTTCCCGCTGACGCGCGCGCCCATCCGCAAGGCGCTGCGCCGACGCTTCGAGGGCGCAGTGCGGCGCGGCACGATCACCTCGGTAGGCTTCGACGGCTGGGGCGCCGGCTTTCCCAGCCCCGAGGGCGGGACCGAACCGACGGCGTGGGGGGGTACGCCCTCCGAGGCGCCGCGCCATTCCGGCCCCTCCACCCCGGAGCCGTCCTGACCGAGGACGGCTAGGCCTGCCCGTTGAGGCGGATGTTGACCTCCCAGGCCTGCGCGAGGTGCGCCAGCATTTCTTCCTCCAGCTCGTTGATGGCGCCGTCTGCCCCCGCGATGTACGCGAGGTCGTCCAGCAATACGAGGCGGTGGACGGTAGAGAGCTGGTGCCGCAACGATTCGACCGAGTGCTGGAGGGCCTCCTGGCCGGGTTCGTCGGCGTAGAACCCCAGGGCGCGGCGCAGCACCTGCCGCACCTCTTCTTCGGACAGCTCCGGCTGCCAGTCGCGCAGCCGCTCGACCATCGCGGTGATCTC
>JAWWAN010000463.1:0-3702 GCA_033721675.1 Rhodothermales bacterium
CGCGATGCTGGCCGGCCTCATCATCGTCCCGGCGCTCTTCGCCGCCGGCGTGGATCCCACGGCCGGCCCCGGCCTCGTCTTCGTCGTCCTCCCGACGATCTTCAGCGCGATGCCCGCCGGGACGCTCTTCGGCATCGCCTTCTACTTCCTGCTCGCCATCGCCGCCCTGACCTCGACGATCAGCCTCCTCGAAGTCGTCGTCTCCTACTTCGTGGACGAGCGCGGGTGGAGCCGCGAGAAGTCGGCGTGGGTGCTCGGCGGCATCTGCTTCCTGCTGGCGATCCCGTCGGCGCTGGCTCAAGGGGGCACCGAGTTCTTCACCACGTTCCTCGGGCCGGGGCTGGACTACCTCAGCGTGCAGAACATCATCTGGGGCAACTATTCGCTCAGCATCGGCGCGCTGCTGATCTGCGTGTTCGTCGGGTGGAAGTGGGGCGTGGAGCCGGCGATGGCGTCGCTGCGCGAGGGCGGCCACCCGCTCCCGGCCTCCGGGCTGTGGGCCTTCCTCATCAAGTTCGTCTGCCCGGTGGCGGTGGGCCTGATCCTGCTCTACATCGTCCTGACCGGGACGTATTTCTAGAGGCTACTGCAAAACGCTTCGCGGGCTGCACGCGGCTGCTCCGCCCGCCTTGCGGCGGCACGATTCGCTCGCGCTCGCCAGGCAAGCTGACCGTAGCCTCTAGGAGGCACCGGGCATGCGCACGGGCAGCTCGACGATGAAGCGGCTGCCCGTGCCCGGCTGGCTTTCGGCGGTGATCGTGCCGTGGTGGCGCTCCACGATGCGGCGGCAGATGGCCAGGCCCATGCCCGTGCCTTCGTAGCGGCCCCGGCCGTGCAGGCGCTGGAAGGGCGAGAAGATGCGCTCCAGATACTTCTCATCGAACCCGATGCCGTCGTCTTCGACGACGAGGCGGCACCGGGGGAGGCCGTCCTCGCCGGTCACGAGCTCGCCGTAGACGCGCACGTGCGGCGGCACCTCCGCCTCCCTGAACTTCAGCGCATTCGCGATCAGGTTCTGCAGGAGCTGGTGCATCTGCATCGGATCCGCGTGGATGATGGGGAACGCACCCAGCTCGACCGTCCCCCCGGTCTCTTCGCAGAGGACGGACAGGTCGCCCAGCACGGTCTGGGCCACCGCGCGCAGATCGACGCGTTCGAAGGGCCGCCCCTGCGTGGTGATGCGCGAGAACGAGAGCAGCGCCGAGATGAGGGCAGACATGCGGGCCGCCGCGTCTTCCATGCGTTCGAGGAAGAAGCGGCCGTCGTCGTTGAGGCGCTCGCCGAAATCCGCCTTCAGCAGCCCGGCGAACGCCTGGATCTTGCGGAGCGGCTCCTGGAGGTCGTGCGAGGCGACGTAGGCGAAGTCCTGCAGCTCCCGGTTGCGCTGTTGGAGAGAGCGGTTGGCCTGCGTGAGCGCCTGCGTGCGTGCCTGCACCTGCTGCTCCAGCGTCCGGTTGAGTTCGTTGAGGGCGCGCTCGGCCTCGCGGCGCTCGGTGATGTCTTTGAAGACGAGCGCGAACCGACCGTGGGGCTCGACCGGCGTGGCGAAGACGTCGAACCAGCGCCCCATCGCCTCGGAGCCGCTCTCGAACCGCACCGGCTCGCCGCCGAGCGCGACGCGCGCGTAGGTCTCCACCCAGTACGGCTCCAGGTTCGGCACCAGCTCGTAGGCGGTCCGCCCGCCGGCGTCGGCCAGGCCGGTCATCTCCTCGAAGAGCGGGTTGACTTCGAGGAAGCGGTAGTCCACGGCCTGCCCGTCGTCATCCAGGATCATCTCGCAGAGGCAGTACCCTTCGTCGATGGACGAGAAGAGCGCGCGGAACCGCGCTTCGCTCTCGCGCAGGCTCTCTTCGGTCTCCTTCAGCGCGTGGATGTCTGTGAGGGTTCCGCACCAGGCGGTGACGCCGCCGGGGTCTCGCACGGGCACGACGCGGGCGAAGTGCCAGCGTGCCGCGCCATCCCGGCGCAGGAGGCGGTACTCGCACTCGTAGAGGGTGCCGCTCGCCAGGGCGGCCGTCCACCCCGCGATGATCGCGTCGTATTCGTCGGGATGGATCACCCCGACCCACGCGCGGCGGCCGGCCTCCTCGAAGCTGAACCCGAAGTAGTCCTCCCACAGGCTATTCGCATAGATCGGCATGCCGGCGGCATCGAGCACGATGCTGATCGACGAGCCGGCCTCGACGAACGTCCGCAGCCGCTCCTGGCTCTCGCGGAGCGCCGCCTCGGCCTCCCGCCGTTCGGTGACTTCCTCCGCCACGATGTTGACCCCGATGATGCGCTCTTCGCCATCGCGCAGCGGGTACCAGCTCTCGATCCACACCCGCTGGCGGCCGGGCTGCGCGGGGGTCTCCCCGACGATCTCGATGCCGTGCAGCGCCTCGCCGCTCTCCATCACCCGGTTCAGGGCGTCCTCGGCCTGTTCGAGCAGATCCGGCACGACCTCGCGGACGTGGCGGCCGAGGTGTTCCTCGACGGAGCGGCCGTTGATCTCCGCGAGGCGGCGGTTGATGCGGCGGTAGCGCAGATCGGGGTCGAGCACGCAGAGGCCCACCGGGGCCGTATCGTAGGTAGCCTCCAGCTCCGCGAGGCGGCGCCGGGTCTCCTCCGTCTGCGCCCGCAACGCCTCCTCAGCCTGCTTGCGTGCGGTGATGTCTACGCCGGAAGGAATCAGGTGCGTGATGGCGCCGTGCTCGTCGCGCAGGGGCGCCAGCATGAAGTCGATGGGCATCCGCGCGTCATCGGCCATGCGCACGTCGGCATCGTAGCGCACGACGTCGCCGGCGGCGGCCCGCGCGACCGCCTCGCGCAGGCGGTCTTGCTGCCCGGCGTCATGGTTCCACCAGTAGCAGTCCCAGAACTTCTTGCCGACCACGTCGCCGAGGGTGAGTCCGGCGGCATCGAGGGGGGCGCGGTTGGCGTCGAGCAGCGTGCCGTCCGGGGCCAGGACGCCCACGAAGGCGAAGAGGTGGTCCAGGATGCTGCGAGCGTCGGCCAGAGGCAGCGGGGCTTCCGGCGCGTGCTCGGCCGAATCCACGCGCCGGTTGACGCACAGGTAGCCTCGGACGGCGCCGTCCTGCCCGCGCAACGTCATGGTCAGGCCGTCGGTGAGGAGCGGCGTGCCATCCCGATGGTAGGTGACCATGCGGGTGCTGAGGCGGCCGGCTTCGTGCAACGCTTCTGGAGCGCCGATCCACTCGGCCTCGCCGAGGTCGGAGCCGATAATCTCGGAGACGGGGCGGCCCAGGGCTTCCTCGGCGGTGAACCCGTACATCGCCTCGGCGCCGCAATTCCAGGCCGTCAGGCGGAACTGCGCGTCGGTGGCGATGAGGGCGTCTGTGACGTGGTCGCGCAGGGATGCGGCGGCGTCCGCTTCGCGGGCGGCCAGCCGGGCGCGTAAGGCTGCATTCTCCTGCTGGAGCCGGGCGAGCGCGGCCTGCAATGCCTCCAGGCTGACCGTCCCGGTGGGCGCCGAACCCGCTGCCTGCCTGTCGTTGTCGTGCTGCATCCGGGTGCTCTATGCCGAGATCTGGCCCCCCGGCTCTTTCCGTAGAGGAGGGGGAAACACGATACACTGCCCCCTTCCCTGTAGATGTAACAATAGCGTGACCGGGCGGGCGCTTGGGCGCCCCCTTCCGGAAACGCCCCGCCCGGCGTTCCGTTGAAAGGGCACGCCTCGCCCGGCCGCGGCCCCCTCGCGCG
>JAWWAN010000464.1:0-3701 GCA_033721675.1 Rhodothermales bacterium
AGCAGGCGGCTGAAGGTGTCGTGGGCGGCCTGCCACTCGCGCAGCTCATACTGGAGGAGGCCGCGCTCGTAGAGGGCATGGTCGGCCAGGTAGGCCTCAGGCCACTGGTCGGCGACGGTGCCGTAGAGGTCGCGCGCCACGCGCTTCTGGTCGGCGAGGGCGCGGTTGACGGCCTCGTAGTAGGTGGCCCGCAGGGCCAGCTCGTCGTCGTAGCCCTCGCGGGCGAGGGCGAACTGCTCGGCGGCCCACTGGTGGGCGCCCTCGTGGTAGTAGTTCCATCCGAGGCCGTAAAGGGCGGGGCGGTAGTAGAGGCTCTCGGGGTCGCCCTCGGTGAAGCGCCGGTAATAGAGGATGGCGTTTTCGCTGTCGCGGAGCTGGTTGTAGGACTCTGCCAGAAGAAACTGGGCCTGTTCGCGCGCGGCGGCGTCGAGCTGCGGGAGCCGCTGCAAGATCTCGGCCACGGCCCGCCCGAAGTCCTGGAGCTCGTAGTAGATCTCGGCGAGGGCGAGGCCGATGTTGCGGGCGTAGGGGGAGTCCGGGTAGCGGGCACCGAGCCGCTCGAAGGCGCGGGCCGCCGCGTCGAGGTCGTCCTGCTCGACGTGGGTGTAGGCGATGGCGTAGAGCGCGATGGGGGCGGTCTCGGTGAAGCGGTAGCCTTCGGCGGCCTGCTGGTAGTAGCGGAGGGCGTCGTCGGTGCGGCCGAGCTGGCCGGCGGCCTCGCCCATCCAGAAGAGGGCCTTGGCGGCGACCTCGGCGGGCGGCCCTTCCTCCAGCACCTGTTCCAGCGTGGTGATGGCGCGTTCGGCCTCGCCGTTCTCGTAGAAATACTGTCCGAGGGCGAGGCGCGCCGGGAAGGCGAGCGGATGGGCCGGGTGGCGCTGCTGGAAGTCGCGGAAGAGGGCCACGGCCTGCTCGGCGTGCCCGGCGGCGAGGGAGGCGGCGGCCTGGTAGTACAGAGCCTCCACCGCGCTCGGATGCTCCGGGTACGCCCGCCGGAAGGCGTCGAACTCGTCGATGGCCTGCTCGTAGAGGCGGTCGGTGTAGCGCTTGTAAGCCCCGGCGAAGGCGTCGGCGGCCCGGTCTGGGGCGGGCTGGGCGAGCGCGGTGCCGCCGGAGCAGAGCACGACGAAGGCGAGCGCGAGGACGGCGAGTCGGAGCATGGGGAGCGGTGGCATCCGGAGTGGATCGCGAGCAGGGCGGCGCGGCACGTTCTCTCTAACGTGGGCACCGGGCGAAAAGTAACGGGCGTGCGCGGCCGCGTCAACGCGTGCCGCAGGCGGAGGCTCCGCCCGGCCGCGCGGGATCTGGTTGCAAGAGCGTCAACAATTTATAACCGTTCACCGGAACGTTTTGGTACGCCTCGTATGAAATTACCCGGATGGCGTCTCCACGCCATGCTTCGCTCACCCCGCTGTGCATCCCGATGACCCAACCGAACCCCGCAGGGCCAGCCACGCCCGGCCGCGAAGAGGCTCCGGCCGACCCGGAAGCGCTGCGCGAAGCAGCGACCGCCGCGTTCGGACGGCTCAGCGGCGTGGCTCACCAGCTCGCCGACGAAGTGGGCGCCGCCCGCCGGGCGGCGGCGGCCTATCTGCGGGGCCGTCCGGCCGGGCTCGTGGCCGGTGCGGCGCTGGCAGGCCTCCTGCTCGGCGTCCTCCTCGACCGCTCCTGACCTTCCCTCACCCGCCCCGTGGACCCCGCCATGCCTGAGCCCCCCGCCACACCGGACGCTCCGGGTCTTCCCCCCGCCGGCCAAACTCCGCCGGATCATCAGCTGCCCGAGCCGGACGGGCCGGGCTGGACCGATCCACCCGGCGAGCAGCTCGACGCCTCGGCGCTGGAGGCGGCCACGGCGTGGGTCGAGGCCAACTACACGCTCGCCGTCCTCGGCGCCTTCGCCACCGGGGTCTTCCTCGGGGTGATGATGCGCCGCTGAGGCGCAGCCGGGCACGCACCCCCATCTACCGCTCTCTCACTACGGAGGACACCTACGTGGCTACCTCGCAGAACCCCGAAAAGCACGACGACGCACCCGCTGGCGCCGAGAACCCCACCGAAGGCATCAACGGAGCGGCCGGTACCCCGCCGCCCGACGAGGCCTCGCAGGAGGCCGCCGACGCCTATACGCGCGCCCGGCGCGAGCTGAACGCTTCGATAGACCGCCTGCGCTACGAGATGGCCCAGTTCGACGCCGACAAGGCCCGCGCACGCGCGCGGACGTGGGTGGAAGAGAACCCCATGCTGGCCGTCTTCCTGGCCATCGGGGCGGGCATCCTGGCCGGCAAGGTGATCTCGGCGGCCTTCCGCCCGCCGCCGCCGCCGACGCTCGGAGAGCGCCTCCGCAGCGGTGGGCACCGCCTCGCTGCCCGCACGCGCCATTACGCGCAGGACGTCGGGAGCGCGGCCGCCGTCACGGGCGAGCGCCTGGCGCGCCGGGCCGGCGCGGTCTCCGAGACCGTCGCCGAGCACGCGCGCGAACTGGGCGAGGTGGTGGCGCACCGCGCCGAGGAGCTGGCGGCCGAGGCGGCCGAGCAGGCCGGCGTGCTGGGCGAGGTCGTCGCCGACCGCTCCGCGCGTGCCGCACACAGCTTCAAGGTGCATGCCGCCGAGACCGGGACGGCCGCCCGCGAGAAGGCCGAGCACGGGTTCGACCTGGCCGAGTCGGCCTTCAACGCGGCCAAGACCGTCCTCGCCGCCGTCGTGGTCAAGCGCGCCGCAGACTGGATCCGCCGGATCGCGTGAGGCGGGGCGGGGGGTGCAGCGCGGGAGGGGGCTGCCGAGGTGCGTTCGTGCGGCGTGCCCTCCCGCTGCGTGTGGCGTGCTCTCGGCTATTCACCGTTTCTTGAGCGGAGCGGGGCGTCCTGCGGTGCGTATTCCGTGGTTGCGTCGTATTTTCAACGGGTTGTGCTTTTCTCAAACGCAGTCACGGAGCCCCGCACGTGAGCATTCTGGCTATCGGCACGGTCGCCTTCGACACCATCGAGACGCCGTTCGAGACGGTCCCGCGCGTCCTCGGCGGCAGCGCCACCTACATCACCCTCGCCGCCCGGTACTTCTGCCAGCCGGTGCGCCTGGTCGCCGTCGTCGGGCAGGACTTCCCCGAGGACTATCTGGCGACGCTCCGCGACGGCGGCATCGACCTCGGTGGGCTCGTCGTCGATGACGAGGGCAAGACGTTCGCCTGGGGCGGCCGGTACCACTACGACCTCAACGACCGCGACACGCTCTTCACCGATCTCAACGTGCTGGAGCACTTCGAGCCGGTCGTGCCCGAGGGTTTCCGCGACAGCCGCATCGTGTGCCTGGGCAACCTCGACCCGACGATCCAGCGCCGCGTGCTCGACCAGGTCGACGCGCCGGACCTCGTCGTCTGCGACACGATGAACTTCTGGATCGAACACACGCCGGAGAGCCTGCGGGAGACGCTCCGCTGCATCGACTGCCTGATCATCAACGACGCCGAGGCGCGCGAGCTGGCGGGCGAGGCGAACCTCGTCCGCGCCGCCCGTACCATCCGCGCGATGGGGCCGCAGATCCTCATCATCAAGAAGGGTGAGCACGGCGCGATGCTGTTCCTGGACGATTGCGTCTTCGCTGCGCCCGCCTACCCGCTGGAAGACATCCAGGACCCGACGGGCGCCGGAGACACGTTCATGGGTGGCTTCGCCGGCTACCTCGCCCGTGCCGGCCGCATCGACCAG
>JAWWAN010000465.1:0-3681 GCA_033721675.1 Rhodothermales bacterium
TCGATCGACATGTCAGCGGGAGTAGCGGCACGAAAAAAGCGCCCCGGAAACCGTAGGCGCTTCAACGTGCGAAACAATGCGGCGCGCGGAGCCTGCGCCTTCCTGCCCTTCGTCACCGGAAGCGACGAGCCGCGCCGTGCCGGATGCACGTTCGCGTTGGACCGGGCGAGGGCAGGGCGGCCATGGCGGGCAGGCGGTCGGTAGGCGTCGGGCTGTCGAGTCCCGTTGCACAGGGAAGCGCTTGGAAGGTTCCGGCGGGCGGGGCGGCCGCCGGGCCCCGGGCGTCACCGCCGCCACTGGTTGGCGCGCTCGTTTCGCTGGGCCTTGCGCGCCGTCTCGTCGATCCGCCGCCGGCGGGTGTCCGCGCGCTTCGCGGTTGTGATCCACTCCAGGATGCCGCGTTTCACCGAGCGCGGGAAGGCGTCCCAGTGTGCCGCCGCCCCGGGGTGCTGCGCGAAGGCCGCCGCGAGGTCGTCCGGGACGGTGAGGGCCTCCACGGCGTCGAGGGCGTTCCAGGAGCCGTCCGCCTTGGCGGCGTCGATCTTCGCCTGCCCGGCGGGCGTCATGCGGCCGGCCCGGATCAGGCGTTCCGCGCGTTCCTTGTTGAGCCGGCTCCAGCCGCTGCCGGGCTTGCGGGGGGCCACGTAGAGCATCGTCCGCTCTGCGTCGAGCGCGCGGGGCAGGCTGTCGATCCACCCGAAGCAGAGGGCTTCTTCCACGACGTCGGCGTAGCTCAGCGTGGGCTTGCCGGCGGCTTTCTTGTAGCGGATGAGCCAGAGGCCGGCGTCGCGGTCGTGGTGCTCGGCGAGCCAGGCGCGCCACGCCGGCCGCGTGGGGGGGTGGAAGGAATCGGGAGGCGGCACGGCACACGCAGAGGCTACACGCGGGTTCGACGGATGGGCTGGACGTCCGGTGCGACGAAGGCGGCCCGGGCCTCGGGGGAGAACAGCACCTCGGCCGAGTAGTGGGTGAGCATGATCGAGCGGTCGAGCAGAACCGGGTTTCGTCGCGCGAACTCGGCGGCCGAGGCGCAGGCGGGGCTGCCGTCCATGAACCGGTGCACGGCCATCACCCAGGCGCGCGTCATCGTCTCGTGGTACCGGGCCGGACTGGCGCCCAGGTGATCCAGGAAGGCGAGGAGGGAGCGTCGCATGCGGTCCACGGCGGCCTCCACCGGCCCGTCGCACAGGTACGTGTAGGCCAGCCGCACGTGGGCCGCATGATCGAAGGCGTCGGGGTGCACCTCGAACGCTTCGAACGCACGGCGGAAGGCCGTGTCTTCGTCGGAGAGGCGGTGCTGCATCGGCGTCGGCCGTGTCTGGGCAGGGCGGCGCGGGTCAGGGGGTGCGGGGTGCGGAGGCGTGCTCGCGGAGCAGCACTGTGATCTCCTCGACCGTCGTGAAGAGCGCGTCGCCCAGGAAGCGGAGCGTCTCCATCGCCCGGGCGCCCGCCTCGGCGTGGCCCGCCCCGCACGCGTCTTCGACCACGACGGGCACGTACCCGAGGTCGGCCGCGTGGCGGACGGTCGGCTCGATCCCGATCTCGGTGGCCACGCCGCAGACGAGGATCGTGTGGACGCCGCAGTCGCGGAGGGCGAAGTTGAGGGGCGTCCCCTCGAAGGCGGACATCGAGAGCTTGTCGAAGACGGCTTCGGTCTCGCGTGGAGCCAGCGCCGGGGTGATCCGGGTAGCCTCGGCGCCGCGCAGGAACCACGGGGCGACCTGGCCGGGGTCGTCCGTCCGTTGCCACGCGAGCGCCTGCCGCATCTGGAACCGCCCCATGAGGTTCTTCGGGAGCGAGGTGTGGCGCAGGAAGTAGGTCCGCAGGCCGACCGCCCGGGCCGCCTCCAGGACGGCGCCCACGCGGTCCACGATGCCTTCGGCCCCGTCCATCTGGCGGAGGATGCCGACCTGCATGTCGTAGACGAGCAGGGCGGTATGTTCCAGAGACACCGCCTCGGCGAGGGTGCGGGGGATCTCGATTCCAGCGGCGCGCAGCATGTCCGTTCCGGGTTGGGTGGCCGCGTGTGCCGCAGCGGCCTCTTCAAGGTAGGCGAGCCGGTCCGCCGAGGCAAGGCCGTCCAGGGTTACCCGTCTTGGCGTTCGGCCTGGAGGCGGATCTCCGTGATCACCGCGTGGGCGGCGGCGTAGAGATCCGCCAGGGGGCCGATGCCGGCGCGCAGGTCGGCCTCGCGGGCGCCGGCGGCCACGACGCCGGAATGGGTCAGCACGTAGAACCGGACCTGGCCCACGTGGGGCAGCGCAACGTCCGAGGGGGGCTCGAACGCCACCTCTGAGGCCTCGGCCTGCTTCAGCAGGCGCTCGCCGGCCTCACGCACGGAGTCATGCGCGCCCATGCCGATGTACCCGCCGCCGTGGCCGAGGTACAGGCTCGTCGTCCCGTCGGCCAAAGACACCAGCGTCGCCAGCCCCTCCGGGTAGCCGATGTCGAGGACGACGCCCCAGACGGTCGGCAGGGCGGGCGTGGGGGCGATGCCGGCTTCCTCCGCGCTCAGGTTCAGGATCATGGACCGGAGGTCGCGGATCGTCTCGACGGGCTCCGGAACCGGCGTCGGGGCGTCGGGCGGGGGAGGTTGCATACAGGTACCGAGGGCGAGAGCGCAGGTGAGAATCCAACCGTAGTGCATCGGGCGGGGCAGAAGGAGGCCCTCCGGCGCCGGGCCTGTGCGGCAGGGGGCTGTGAGCGAGCGTCGCGCGCAAGATAAGATACTGCGTACGGGTAATAGAAATGCAGGCCGGGAGCCGCGCCCCCCGGCCTGCATCTGCCGGGCGCCCGCAGGGGCGTTACCGGCTAGAGGTCTTCAGCGACATCTCGTTGGCCGTCGGGAAGGGCGGCGCCGGGTACGTACCGACCTTCTCCGGGGTGTACTCGCTGGCCCAGAAGTCGGGCGGCCCCTCGCTGTCCGGCACGGGGTTCTTCACCGGCTTGAGGCCGTGCTTGAGGTAGGCGGCGATGTCCCACAGCTCCTGGTCGCTCATGTGGCGGAAGACGGGCCAGGGCATCGCGACGGCGAGGTATTTCGGGCGGGCGGGGTAGTTACCTTCGCCGGGGGTCGTCGAGGTGATTTCGACGTCCGGCGTCTCGCCCGGGCGCAGCCCGTAGCGGAGCGCGTTGAAGATCTGGCGTTCGCTGAAGCGGCCCAGCCCCGTGGTGTTGTCCGGCGTCAGGTTGCGCGCATAGACGTGGTAGGGCCCGATCTGGAAATCCTGGAAGCCGCCCGGCGGCGACGACGGGTTCCAGCCGGTGAGCCAGTTGGGCGCGGCCGGGTTGCCGCCGCCGCCGTGGCAGTCCCCACAGGCGTGGTGGAGCACCAGGAGGCGTCCGCGCAGCACCTGTTCGTTCCGGTCCGTGTCTGAAGGCAGCGGCTCCGGGCGGGCGGAAAAGGCCATGACGAGTGCCAGGCACGCGGCGGCGAGGGAGAGCGATACGGCCCAGCGGCCGTAGCGGGACGACCATGCGTTCATGCTGTTCACCATGGTTAGCGAACCTCGAGGATACCCATCATCCCGTGATCCTCGTGATCCAGGATGTGGCAGTGAAACATCCATTGGCCCGGAAAATCGTCGTACCGCACGATGAAGCGCACCGTCTCGTGCTTGGGCACGTTCACCGTGTCCTTCCAGCTCAAAAACGGCTCCGCGACGCCGTTGCGCTCCAGCA
>JAWWAN010000466.1:0-3678 GCA_033721675.1 Rhodothermales bacterium
GGAATCTCGCCGTTGCGGAATCTCGCCGTTGCGGAATCTCGCCGTTGCGGAATCTCGCCGTTGCGGAATCTCGCCGTTGCTACATCGTGTCGAGGGCGAGATCTCCTTCGACGGTG
The DNA here is from genome assembly GCA_033721675.1 of Rhodothermales bacterium. Lineage (GTDB taxonomy): Bacteria > Bacteroidota > Rhodothermia > Rhodothermales > JAWWAN01 > JAWWAN01. The sequence goes on from JAWWAN010000466.1 coordinate 117, forward strand.
CTCAGGGCAGGCTCTCGGCTTCGCCCGGGATGACAACGTACTACCTTGGGATCTTGTACTGAGGGCTTTGATGAGGAAGGATCCGGGTCCGGGCAGGCAGGCGCCGCGCCGCTAGCCGACGGTCGTCACCAGCTCGAACATCGGCAGATAGAGCGCGACGAGGATGCTGCCGAGGAGGAGCCCGATGACCACGATCAGGATCGGCTCGATGACCGCCGTGAGCCCGTCCAGCAGCGCATCGACCTCCGCCTCGTAATGCGCGGCGGCATGGAGCAGCATGGCGTCGAGCTCGGAGGTCGCCTCGCCGACGGCGACGAGCTGGACGACCATGCCGGGGAAGAGCCGCGCCTCCTGCAGCGGCTGAGACAGGGTGCTGCCCCGGCGGACGCGCCGCAGCACCGTGGCGAACTGCGCCTCGGCATGGCGATTCCCGAGAGACTTCGACAGGATATCCAGGCCCTCGGCGAGGGCGACGCCGCTCGACAGCAGCGTGCCGAGCGTGCGGCAGAACCGCGCCGTGAGGCTCTTCCGGAGGAGCCGCCCCACCAGCGGCAGGCGGAGCTTCCAGCGGTCCCACCCCCGGCGCCCGGCGGGGGTGCGCAACCCCGCCTGCACGCCCAGCACGCCCAGCGCCAGCACCGGCAGGACGAGCAGGGCGTACTCCGTGAACACTGCGCTGAGCCGCAGCACCACGCGCGTCGGCCCCGGGAGCTGCTGCCCGAAATCCATGTACATCTCGGCGAAGGTCGGGACGATGGTGGTGAGGAAGAACACCACGGCCCCGGCGGCGACGGTGAGGACGAGGCCGGGGTAGAACAGCGCGAACGTGACCTTGCGCTTCACGGCCTCTGCCTTCTCCAGGTGCGCGGCCAGGCGCAGCAACACCGCGTCGAGCACGCCGGCGGCCTCGCCGACCTCGGCCAGATGGACGTAGAGCCGGCTGAAGACGGCCTCGTGCCGGGACAGGCTCGCCGAGAGGCTGCGACCACGACGGACGTCCCGCAGGACGGCGCGAAGGGTCGCCTGCAGGCGCGCATGCGCGCACTGCGCGGCGGCGGTTTCGAGCGCCTCGACGAGCGAGAGGCGGGCGCGGACCATGACGGCGAAGCTGCGCGTGAAGTCCACCAGGGCCCTGGCTGAGACCCCCGCCCGGGGCCAGAGGGCCGAGGGCCGCCCGGGCGCATGAGGTCTTGCCGGGGCCGCCCCACGGCGTTTCACCACCGCCGAGGAGAACCCGGAAACAGGGGGGAGGCGGGTGGATCGAATGCTCCTGCGCATGGGGCGTCGTGGTGTGGATGAAGCCGCGGTCCGTCAGCGCAGCGGCTGCCAGGGGCGGTGTTGGCGGAGGGCGACGGTCGTCGTCACGGCGAGCGTGCGTTCGTTGCTCGTGGCGGCGATGTAGAGCGTGATCTGCATCAGGCTGCGTTCGTCTTCGAGGGTCGTGTCTCGGCGCCGGAGGGCGTAGCGGGTCTCGGCCTTCGAAGGGGCGAACCGAACCGACGTGATGCGCACGGGGGCGGAGTGCATCGGGTGGCCGTTGCGCGTCAGGCGGCCGTCCTCGTGGCGATACGCGACGCTCCGCCCCGAGCGGTAGGTGAGGCGCCATCGGCCCGCGCCGTCGTCGAAGAACTGCTCGGCGTGCGCGAGGTCGGCGGCCAGGCGCCGGGTGATGAGGTGGGCATCGTTCTCCAGTGCCACCCCGCGTCGCCACGGCTCCACCCAGCGCAGCATGGCGAGGTGGGCGGAGAAGAGCACGCTGGCGAGCACGCCGGCCAAGAGCAACGCGACGACGAGCTCGACGAGGGTGTATCCCGCCTCGTCCGTCCCGGATGCAGCAGCAAAAGGCTCCGGCGGCGCGATCATGAGCGGATCCGAACGGTCATCAGGTCCACGAGCGGGTCCGGGCGGTGCCGGCGGAAGACGCGCACCCGGATCGTCACCCGGTCGCGCGTGAGGCGGATCGTCTTCCGCACGGTCCAACGCCCTGCGCCGTAGTCGAACGTCCCGGAGGCATACGCCCGGCGGTGGAGCGTCTCTTCCATCACCTGCTCCCCGAGGGCCAGGGCGAGGAGGTGGGGCTCGTTCTTGCGCATCGTGAGCAGGTGTACCGCGCTGGCGCTCACCGGCAGGAGCACGGCCACCAGAAGGGCCGTCGCCACGACGGCTTCGAGGAGCGTGGAGCCGGTCTCGTCTCTGAAAAGGGACAGCGGGGTCCGGGGCAGCGTCATGATGCCGGGTCCGGTTCTTCGAGATGGACCTCCCAGTGGAGGACGGCCAGGCGCGGCCGCCGGCTGAAGCGCAGGGGCAGCAGATACGGAATGGGCCGCTCGCCGACGTCGATTGTGGCGTCTTTCAACCAGTTGACGTAGTGCGTGGGCGATTCGTAGAAGTAGAACTGGTGCGTGAGGACGGTGCCGTAGATCGTGCCGTGGAGCTCGGTCTCGTGCGCATTGTAGAGCGCACCCCGGGCGCGGGCGCCGGCGGCCACCACGATGCGCCCTCCCTTCCGCGCCGGCGCGGGCTCGATGGCCGGATGCACGAGCGTGCCGTCCACGGCGGCCCCGCCCTCTACGGTGATCGCAGCGCCCTGCTCGGCGCCCTCGCCGGTGACGTAGAGAAGGGACGGATAGCGGAGATAAGCCCCCCGGGCCACGCGGATAGCGGCGCGCGAGAAGAACTGCCCGGCCCCCTGCATCGCGCCGTCCACCACGATGCCGTCGCGGCCATAGAAAAGGCCCTCCCGGCCATCGACCCCGTCTCCGAGGCGAAGCACGCGCCCCGCGACGAGCGTCGTGCCCGGCGCGTACCGCAGCGGCCCGTCGAGGGTCAGGTCGCCCTGCGCGACGACGGTCACCGGCGTGCTCAGGAGCGTGCTGTCTGCGCTGGTGAGGCGCAGGGAGCCCGGCACGGCGTAGACCGGGTTCTCGCTCGGCAGATGCCGCGCCGCGACGTAGGGCGTCTCGAGTCTTGGGGACGACGAGCGGCCGAGCAGAGCGTCCAGGGCGTCCGTGGCTCGCTCCAGGAACGAGCCGTCGAAGTAGGGTGGTTGGAGGCCCTCGGTGGCGTGCACGGCGCCCTCGATGCGGCCCGTGAACCGGCGCCGGCGGTAGGTGCTCCTGCGGAGCCCGCGCGGGCCTACCACGACGTCGCCGCTGATGCGGGTGCGCCCCGCCACGTGCAGGCTGGATGCGCGATCCCACAGGACGATGGCGTTCCGGAAGGAATCCGGGGGGATCTCGCCGGCGAGCGCGCGCGCGGTACACTGGCTCCGCCGGTACCGCGAGGTCGACCGGACGAACAGGTATCCGCCGAACGGCTCGACCGTGACGCGGCTCTCCTGCCCGTCCGGTAGAGGGACCCGGTGGTTCTGCGGAAGCCAGGAGGGGTTTCGCTTCAGGCTGTCGAGCACGATGTAGACGCCGGCCTCGGCAGCATAGCGCGCCTGGAGGCGGTGCGCATCGCGGCGCAGGAAGCGGTACTGGGCCTGGTGGAGCACCAGCACGGCCCCGACGAGGACGGTCGCCACGGTGAGTACGGCGAGCGTGACGAGCAGGCTCGCCCC
>JAWWAN010000467.1:0-3647 GCA_033721675.1 Rhodothermales bacterium
CAGCCCGGCCAGCCCCTCGCCGTCGGCGCCGGTGTGGCCGAGGACGTGCGCGGCGGTGGTGCCGTAGTTGTAGCGCCGCGCGAAGCGGGCCTCCAGCAGCACGCCGGGTACGTTCCACGCCTCGATGGCCTCTTTCTGCGGCTCGGTGAGGCCGCGCAGCAAGCGCACGTACTGGCGGCTCGCGCGGTTCGCTACCGCGCGGCGCAGCGCTTCGGCGCTGCGCCCGGTCAGCTTTGACAGTCTTTCAAAGAACGATGCTTGTTCGTCACGGAACCCCGGTACCGTGGGGTCGAGCGCGAGGTCATAGCGCGCGGCATCGACGGCGAGCGTGCGCCCGGCCCGGTCGAGGATCGGCCCCCGCTTGGCGGGCAGCACGACGTGCGAGCTGGCCTGCTGCTCGCCGGCCTCGCGCAGCGGCCCGCCCTCCACCAGCGCCAGCCAGGCCACGCGCCCGGCGACCGCCAGCGGCAGCAGCGCCAGCAGCGTCAGCACCACGTACATCCGCGCCAGGATCTGATCCCTCGGTCCCACAGGTCGCTCGGTCTGGTCGGTCTCGGTTCATGGGGCGGAGGGGTACGGGGCGCCGGGCGGCCGGGCCGGACGAGTGGACGGAGGGGCGCCTGCTACCGCCTCGGGCGCGCTCCACATGCCCCTCCGTCCATACTTCCGTTCGTCCATACGTCACTCCTCCCGGATGGTCGGTCCGTAGTCGATGCCCTCGACGAGGCCGAGGGCGCGAGCCCGGCGGTAGACCACGGCGGGGCCGGTGGCCCGGTCGAAGTCGCCGCGCAGGCGGTTGAGCTTCAGATGCAGATTCAGGTTGTCGCGGCGCGCGCGCTGGGCCTCGGCCAGCGCCTCGCGGGTGGCGTGGACGTTGCCCACGTAGAGCGTGCCGGCCACCACCACGGCCAGCAGCAGCAGGGCGAAGCGCCCCGTCGAGACGCGCTCGATGAAGCCGCCGGTGCGCGGGCGCCCCGGGCTGCGCTCGTTGGCCTTGGAGAGGTCGCTCCACGACGGCAGCTTCTCGGCCCGAGGCGGCGTCTTCGGCGCGTTCGTGCGGGCGGCCTGGCGCCGCCGGCGCGGGTCGTTGCGCTTCGGCGCGCGGCGCGCGGACGGCGTGCGGCCCGTCGTCGTCTTTTTCGTGCGGGTCGAGGCCATGCTATCCTTCGTCCTCCAGCGCGTCTTCGAGCCGCTCGGCAATCCGGAGGCGGGCGCTCCGCGCCCGTGGGTTGGCGGCCACCTCGGCCTCGGTCGCGCCGAGCGGCTTGCGCGTGAGCTCGTTCCACGGCGTGATGAGGTTGCCGTAGAAGTCGCGCACGGGCTCGCCGCGCAGATTCCCGTAGCGGAGGAAGCGCTTGACGCGGCGATCCTCGAGCGAGTGGTAGCTGATGACCGCGACCCGGCCGCCCGGGCGCAGCACGCGCGTGGCGGCCGCCAGCGCCTGCTCCAGCCGCTCCAGCTCGCCGTTGACGGCGATGCGCAGGCCCTGGAAGACGCGCGAGAGGGTCTTGACTTCCTCCCGCGTGGGCACCACGCGGCGGATGACGTCGGCCAGCGCCGTCGTCGTCGCGATGGGGCGGGCGGCGAGGATGGCGCGGGTGATCTTCCACGCGCGCGGCTCCTCGCCGTACTCGCGCAACACGCGCGCCAGCTCGCGGTCGCTCCAGCGGTTGACGATCTCATCGGCGGTGAGGCCCGTCCGGCGGTCCATCCGCATGTCCAGCGGGGCCTCGGCCTGGAAGCTGAACCCGCGCGCGCCCTCGTCCAGCTGGTGCGAAGACACGCCGAGGTCGAGCAGCAGCCCGTCTACGGCCTCGATGCCGAGGTCGGCCAGGAGCCGCTCCAGGTTGCCGAAGTTGCCCTGCACGGCGCGGAAGCGGCCGCGGGCGGCGGCGGCGGTGAGGCGGCGGCGCGCCTCGGCGAGCGCCTCCTCGTCCTGGTCGATCCCGATGACGCGGCCCTCGGGGCCGAGCGCGTCGAGCAGGGCGGCGCTGTGGCCGCCGCCGCCGAGCGTGGCATCCACGTAGAGGCCGGCCGGGTCCGTGATGAGCCCTTCCGTGACAGCGTTCCAAAGAACAGGGGCGTGGTAGACCGAGGCGTACCGCAGCGGGTCTCCGCCGGTCTCCGCGCTATCGTGGCCCGGCGCCATCGCGCGCTTACGACCCCATGACGCGCTCTGCCAGCGTCTCGTAGTCGGCAGGTTCTTCGTTGAGGTAAGCATCGAAGGCCTCCGGGTCCCAGATTTCAATGCGGTCGTAGGCGCCGAGAATCAGCGCCCGGTCCGTGATGCCGGCGTAGTCGACGAGCGGCTTGGGGAGCCCGATGCGCCCCTGGCCGTCGAGCGACACTTCGTCGGCCCACATCATGATGCGGCGGGTGAAGGCGCGGGCCTCGCGGTCGTACGTGCTGAGGTTGCCGATCTCGCCCTCCATCTCCAGCCAGCGGTCGAGCGGGTAGAGAAAGATGCACTTCTCGAAGCCGCGCGTGACGGTGAAGGTGCCCTTGGCCTCCGGGTTCATGGCATTCCGCATCTTCGCCGGGATCGCGACGCGCCCCTTCGAATCGACGGAATACTCAGCCTGTCCCTTGAAGCCTGGCATGGGTTCGTGGCAGGGCCCTTCCCCACCGCTGGCTCAGATGACGGGCGGGCTGTGGGCATCTTCCCCACTTTTCCCCACCGCCCTCGTAATGTAAGGCATCGGCACCGAAAGTCAACTTTTTTAGGGCTTTTGGGGGGATTTTGTGGATAAAGATCGCGTGTTCGTTCTATATGCACATGGGCTTCGAGGTGGGGAAAAATCCCATTGTGCCCCCGAAGGAATAATTTGTTCACCATGTGAATACTATAAGTGAAAATCATTTCACCGCGCCGTATATTCGCCCTCCCCACCCGCTGCACATATCCTTCCGTGCCATGCCCGCCCGCGTCCGCCTCACCGAGCGCCAGAACCAGGCCTTCGAGTTCATCCGCTCCTACATGCGCCGCCACCGCAAGCCGCCCACGCTCCGCGAAATCGGCGACGCCCTCGGCATCCGCTCCACCAACGGCGTGCACAAGCTGGTCGGTGCGCTGGAGGCGAAGGGCTACGTGGAGCGCGAGGCGAACGCGGCGCGCGGCCTCCGCCTCGTCGATGCCGAACGCGACCCCTTCGCGCTCGACGACGGCACGCCGACGCTGATGGTGGTCAGCCGGACCGCCAGCGACCAGCCCGACCGCCTCCGCCAGCGCCCGACCGCCTACTTCGCCGTGGACCCCTACTTCCTGCGCGGCGTGGGGGACGTGGAGGCGTGCTTCATCGGCCGCGCCGGCGACGACGGCATGAACGGCGACGGCATCCGCAAGGGCGACTTCGTCGTCGTCGAGGAAGTCCCGCGCGAGGACCTGCGCAACGGGGAGGTGGCGGCGTTCCTCGTGGGCGAAGAGCTGCGCGTGCGCCGCTACCACTTCGCCAACGACCGCGTCCACCTCCGCCCGGCGGACCGGCACTATACCGAGGAGATGTTCTCGCCGGACGACCCCGGCTGCTACGTCGCCGGCCGCGTCATCGGCCTGCTCCGCCGGCTGTAGGGCGACGGGGAGGGAGCAGGGGGAAAGCGATGAGTTCAGATTGCAGATCGGGGATGGATGGGGGCAGAGGGAAGGCCCG
>JAWWAN010000468.1:0-3640 GCA_033721675.1 Rhodothermales bacterium
CACCCGTCGCGGGTGACGATCACGTAGACGTCTTCCTTGATGATGTAGTCTTCTTCGGAATACTCGTGCTTCGGGTCCGGCCCGGCGATCGTCGTGCGGCGGGGGGTGGCGAAGGTCTTCTTGAGGTCCTTCAGCTCGTCGCGCACGAGCACCCAGCGGGCGTCTTCATCCCCGAGCAGCTTCCGGAGCGCGGCGGCGGCCTTCTCCTTCTCGGCCAGTTCCTCGCGCAGCGCCTCGATCTCCAGCTGCGAGAGCTTGTAGAGTTTCGTCTCCAGGATCGCCTCGGCCTGCACGTCGTCCAGGCGGAACCGATGCATCAGGCGTTGGGCCGCGTCGGCCTTGTTCTTCGAGGCGCGGATGATCTTGATGGCCTCGTCCAGCGCGTCGAAGATCTTGATGAAGCCGCGCAGGATGTGGATCCGCTTCTCCAGCTGCTCCAGCTCGTACCGGAGGCGGCGGACGACGACATCCATGCGGAAGTCGAGAAACTGGGTGAGCGCCTCGATCAGATCGACCTTCTTCGGGGCAGCCACCTCCGGGTTGGCGGTCGGGACGAGGCACGTCAGGTTGACGTGGAAGCGGGCCTGCAGGGGCGTGTGCTTGAACAGGTACGCCATCGCCGCCTCGGCATTCGCGCCGCGCTTCAGCTCCAGCACGATCCGCACGTCGTCCGTCGATTCGTCGCGGACGTCGGAGAGCTGCGGGACGTGCTCGCGGGCGATGTGCTCGGCGATCTTCTCGACCAGATCGCTCTTGCTGACGGTGTAGGGGATCGACGTGATGACGATGCGCCCCCGCCCCTCCTTCTTGTACTCGCCCCGCAGGTTGATCGCGCCCTCGCCGCTCTGGTAGATCGCCAGCAGCTCCTCGGGCGTATTGAGCACGCGCGCGCCCGTCGGGAAGTCCGGCCCCTGCACGTAGTTCTCGACGAGCGTCTGGGTGCGGACCGCCGGCCAGGCGTCCTCGCCGCGCTTGCGGCTGCGGCGGCGCGCGTCGATCAGGTGCAGGCAGGCGTCCACGACCTCGCCCAGGTTGTGCGGCGGGATGTTGGTAGCCATACCGACGGCGATGCCGGTGGCGCCGTTGACCAGCAGGTTGGGCGCGCGGGCCGGCAGCACGATGGGCTCGAAGAGCGACCCGTCGAAGTTGGGCCGGAAGTCGACGGTCTGCTTGCGGATCTCGTGGAGCAGTTCCATCGCGAGGGGCCGCAGCTTGGCCTCGGTGTAGCGCATCGCGGCGGGGCTGTCGCCGTCGAGCGAGCCGAAGTTGCCGTGGCCATCCACGAGGGGGTCGCGGAGGGAGAAGTCCTGCGCCATCCGCACCATGGCGTCGTAGATGGCCGTGTCCCCGTGCGGATGATATTTGCCCATCACTTCCCCGACCACCGTGGCGCTCTTGCGGAAGCGCCCCTCCGGGTAGAGCCGGAGGTTGGTGAACATGGCGTAGAGAATCCGCCGCTGGACGGGCTTGAGGCCGTCGCGGACGTCCGGCAGGGCGCGGCTGGTAATAACGGACAACGCGTAGTTGAGATAGCGCGCGCGCGCCGTCTCGTGCAGCGGGATGGTCTCGATCAGCGACATCGTCGTAGTTCAATAACGGCTTTCAGGCCCATGCGACACTCCGAAGATACGCAACGGCGGTGACAGCAGTGCGTCAGCCACTCACCCACGGAGCCGGGCATCGGGGCTCCCCGTAGGGGCACCTGCTCACCCCCCGTACGCGAGCGTAAAATAGTCCTCGCGCGCGTCCGTATGGAACCGCAGGACGTTGGCCCGGGCGAGCGTCACGAGGGTATCGGAGGCGTCCGCCACGGGGATGTGGGCGACGCTCGCGAACTGCTCGACCGAGATCCGGCCGTAGCTGTCCAAATAGCGCATGAGCACCTGCTCCTTCTCGCCGAACTCGAAGAGCACGTCGTCGTCGTGCTCGGAGAGGCGCATCAGGCGGACCGCCTCGGGGCTGGCCTCGACGCTCATGTCCTGCACGCGCACGTAGGCCAGGTGCTCGGGGCCGCCGTTGACCAGGAAGTGGGGGCGGCGCGGGCTGGCGGGCACCACCACCAGGATCACGTCGCGCTTCTTGCTGATGGGCACGCGCTCGGTGAGCACCTCCACGGGCGGATCGCTGTGGCGGTGGAGGGCCCGCCGCAGGGCGAACTCTTCCTCCTCGGCGTCCCGCACCCCCTGTAGCGTGCCGTCGTCCCCCACGCCCAGGAGCAGCCGGCCGCCGCCGCAATTGGCGAACGCGATGATCTCTTTGGCGATGCGTTCGGGCCGCGGCACGCGGTGCTTGAACTCCAGGTGCTGGCCTTCTCCCAGCGCCACAAGCTGCGTCAGATCGCGAAGCGTCATGAGGTTGATACGGGCATGCGCCGGGCGCCACCAGGCCACCCGGGGAGATCGTGTCGAGGTGCGTAGACGGGTGGTGGCGCGCAGGCCCCACCGGGTGCTTCATTCCTCCACCGCCTCGGGGAGGCCGCGCTCCTGCTTCGCCGCGCGGGTCATCAGTTCGTGTACCGCCGCCTCCGGCTTCTTGCCCTCGAAGAGGATGGCGTGGACGGCCTCGGTGATCGGCATCTCGACGTCGTGGCGGCGGGCCAGCGCCCGCACGGATTCCGTCGTGCGGACGCCCTCGGCCACCATCTTCATCTCGGCCTGCACGGCGGCCAGCGTCTTGCCCCGCCCCACCTGCTCGCCCAGGTAGCGGTTCCGGCTGTGGCGGCTGAAGCAGGTCACGACGAGGTCGCCGATGCCGGCGAGGCCGGCGAACGTCGTGGGGCGCGCGCCGAGGGCGATCCCGAGCCGCCGCATCTCGGCGATGCCGCGCGTGACGATGGCGGCCTTGGCGTTGTCTCCGTAGCCGATGCCGTCGCTCATGCCCGCCGCAATCGCCATCACGTTTTTCACCGACCCGCCGATCTCGACCCCCACGACGTCGTCGTTGACGTAGACGCGGAGGCTGGGCGTCATGAAGATGTCCTGTATGGCGGCGGCCACGTCCATCGACGGCGCGGCGGCGACGAGCGTGGTCGGCTGGCCGGCGGCGACCTCCTCGGCGTGGCTCGGCCCGTAGAGCGCGCCGATCCGCTCCGCCGGCACCGCGGGCAGCGTTTCGGCCAGCACCTCCGTCATCCGCTTCAGCGACCCGTTCTCGATGCCCTTGGCGACGGAGACGACCATCAGGCCCGGGTGGGCATAGCGCGCGGCGTCGGCGGCAAGGGTGCGGACGGCATGAGAAGGCGTGGCGACCACCCAGAGGTCGCGGCCCGTGGCGGCCTCCTCCAGATCGTGCGTGATCCGGATCGAGGCCGGGATCTCGACGTCCGGGAGGTAGGTCGGGTTGTGGCGGTCGCGCCGCATCGCGCGGGCGGCCTCCTCGCGCCGCGCCCAGAGCGCGACGCGATGCCCATCTCCGGCCAGGCTGAGGGCCAGGGCGGTTCCCCAACTCCCTGCTCCGAGCACGACGACGTCGGCTACCACGATACTCCTCTGCGTTCGGTCCGCGTGAAACGATGTGCCGGCGGGGCAGCTACAGCTCGCCGCGCCCCCGCATCCCGCGCGCCGGGCGGAACGTGCGGATGCGGCTCTCCGTGCCCGAGAGCAACCGCTTGATGTTGGCTCGGTGCGCGAGGATGATGCCG
>JAWWAN010000469.1:0-3633 GCA_033721675.1 Rhodothermales bacterium
AGGGCATCGGGCTCTTTGGGCAGCCGGATGCGGTCTGCGTTGCGGCTGTACTCGACGAGTTTGCGGGCGAGTTCGCCTGCAGGCAGGGCCACGTCTACGAGGCCGGTGGCAATCGCGCTGCGCGGCATCCCGTCGTATTCGGCGTCGTCCGGGTCCTGCGCCATCGTGATGCCGGCACGCTCCTTGACGGCCTTCAGGCCGAGCGTGCCGTCCGAGCCAGTGCCGGAGAGGACGACGGCCACGGCGCGCTCCCCCTGGTCTTCGGCGAGCGAGCGGAAGAAAAGGTCGATGGGGGCCCGGTGGCCGCGCCGTTTGACGGGGTCGGAGAGGCGGAGGACGCCGCCCTCGATGCTCAGGCTGGTGCCGGGCGGGATGACGTAGACGTGGTTCGGCTCGACGTGCGTGCCGTCTTCCACCTGGAGCACGGGCATCCGGGTGTGGTTCTGCAGCAACTCGGCCAGCTCGCTCTGATGGTGCGGGTCGAGGTGCTGCACGAGGACGAAGGCCATCCCCGTGGCCTCGTGCATCTCGTCGAAGAACGTCTCGTAGGCCCGCAGCCCCCCGGCGGAGGCTCCGATGCCGATGACGGGGAAATCCAAGGCGGGGGGTGGGCCCGCCGCGCCGTCCTGCTCCAGGGCTTCCTCCTCGGCGCGGTCCTCCTGGTGGGCTCTCTGCTCGGCGTCCATTACATGTCCAGGGGCTCGTAGTTCGGAGGGGGGCTATAAAGGTATTACTCTAAACGACTTAATTCTAGCGCGCGAGGGAGAAAAGTCTCGCCGCCGCTATTCGTGCCCGATCGCCACGGATTCGCCGTGGTGGGGGATGTGTACGCTTCGGTAGCCGTTATCCCGCAGGGCGTCGCGGAAGGCCTCCTGCCGCTCCGGCGCGCCGTGGACCAGGAAGATGCGCCGCAGCCGCTCGCGGTCCAGCGCATCGACGAAGCCGAGCAGGCCGGGCTCGTCGGCGTGGGCCGAGTACGTGTTCATCACTTCCACCTCGGCGCGGCGCGTGTAGCGGTCGCCGAAGATGCGGACCTCCGGCAGCCGGTCCACGAGCTTCTTGCCGAGCGTATGATCGGCGCAGTAGCCGACGATGAGGACCGTGGTGCGCGGGTCCTCGATGTTGTTCTTGAGGTGGTGCAGGATGCGCCCGGCCTCGCACATGCCCGAGGCCGAGATGATGACCATGGGGATCTGCATCGTGTTGAGCGCCTTGGACTTCTCCACGGCGCGGACGTAGGTGAGGCGCTCGAAGCCGAGGGGGTCGTCGTCCGTCCGCATGTACTCCATCAGGGTGCGGTCGAAGCACTCGGGGTGGGCCAGGTAGACGCCCGTGGCGTTGACGGCGAGGGGGCTGTCTACGTAGACGGGGATGGGGGGCAGGCGGCCCTCGTTCCACAGGCGGTCCAGCGCGTGGACGATCTCCTGGGTGCGCCCGACGGCGAAGGCGGGGATGATGACCTTGCCGCCCCGCGCACTCGTCCGCTCCACGATCTCGGCGAGGCGGTCCCGCGAGGTGTCCGGCGGGTCGTGCGTCTTGCCGCCGTAGGTGCTCTCGCAGATCAGGTAGTCGCAGGCGTCCATCGGCTGCGGATCCCGCAGGATGGGGCGGCCGGGGTTGCCGACGTCGCCGGTGAAGCCGAGCCGCGTGGTGCGCCCGCCCCGGGTGATGGAGAGCACCATCGTGGCCGAGCCGAGGATGTGGCCGGCATCCCGGTAGACGACCTCGACGCCCGGCGCGGGCACGAACGGCTGGCCGTAGGAGACGCCCACGAAGTGCTCCATCACGGCGTCGGCATGCGCCATCCGGTAGAGCGGCTCGACGGGCGGCTCGCCCCGCCGCCGGTGCCGGCGGTTGACGTACTCGACGTCTTTCTCCTGGATGTGCGCGCTGTCCCGCAGCATGAGGCTGCAGAGGTCGTAGGTGGCGTGCGTGGCGTAGATGCGCCCGCGGAAGCCGTCTTTCCAGAGCTTGGGTAGCAGCCCGGCGTGGTCGAGGTGGGCGTGGGAGAGCAGCACGGCGTCGATGCGGGCGGCCTCGAAGCCGAAGCGGGCATTGCGCTCGCGGCTCTCGGCGCGGCGGCCCTGGAAGAGGCCGCAGTCCAGCAGCAGGCGCGTGCCGTCGTCGAGGTCCAGGAGGTGCTTCGAGCCGGTGACGGTGCGGGCGGCGCCCCAGAAGGTGAGCTTCATGCGCGGGGAGGGGTCGGGTGAGCGGGCGGCGGGCGGCGGCGGCTTCCAACATCGCCAATCCGCATCGCAAAGGAAAGCCGCGCGGCTTGCGCGGCGCAGGCGCACGCCGTAGACTGACGCCATGCTGCGCGCCGAACCCTACAGCCTCTTCTCGTGGGACTACGTCGTCTACGACGGGGAGGTGGCCGTGGCGGACATCGACGTGGCCTGGCTCCGCGAGCGCGCCATTGTGGACATCGGGGACCTCGCGTGCGAGGTGAAGAGGGAGGGGTGGGGCAGCAAGGGCTATACGTTCGAGGCGGGCGGGCAGCGCCTCATGCGCGCCGTCAAGCCGAGCGCGTTCTTCCGCCGCTACGAGGTGACGGTCGGCGGCGACGCGTACGTGCTGGAGGCGCAGTCGGCGTTCCGCCGCACGTTCGTCCTCCGCACGATGGACGGAGTGGTGCTGGGCACGATCGCGCCCGACCATCCCTTCACGCGCCGGATGCGGATCGACCTGCCGGAGGCGCTGCCGCTGGCGGTGCGCGTCTTCCTGGTGTGGCTCGTGATCGTGCAGTGGCGGCGCGCGGCTTCGGCCGGCGGCTAGCCGCTGGAGGACTTGCCTTTCCGCATCCAGGTCGTATACTAACGGACACGGTGTTCCGCCCGCCCCCCTCGCCCTTCGCCCATGGAATCGCCTACCACATCACTGCCCCCCGCGTCTGCCCCTGCGGCGGAGGCGCGGGGAGGCGCGCCGTCCGCCGGCCATGGCTTCGGCACGATGCCGGTCTTCCTGACGGGCATCAGCACGATTCTCGGGGCCATCATGTTTCTGCGGTTCGGGTACGCCGTGGGCAACGTGGGGCTGCTGGGCGCCTTCGGCATCATCCTGCTGGGGCACCTGGTGACGATCCCCACGGCCCTCGCCCTGGCCGAGATCGCCACGAACCGCAAGGTCGAGGGCGGGGGCGAGTACTTCATCATCTCTCGCTCGTTCGGCACCACCATCGGCGGCGTCATCGGCCTGTCGCTCTACCTGTCTCAGGCCGTGTCTGTGGCGTTCTACATGATCGCCTTCGCCGAGGCCTTCAGCCCGCTGGCGCCGGCCTTCGAGGCGCAGACGGGCTTCGCCTTCGACCCCCGCCTGGTCTCCCTCCCGGCTACGGTCGCGCTGCTGGCGCTCGTCCTGGCCAAGGGCGCCGCGATGGGCGTCAAGGCGCTCTACATCGTCGCCGCGACGCTCGTGGCCTCCCTCGTGCTGTTCTTCCTGGGGCGCCCCGTCGAGGGGTTCGACCCCGGCGCCGTCAGCCTGACGACGACGGCGCTCAGCCCGGACGCCTTCTTCGTCGTCTTCGCCATCTGCTTCCCCGCCTTCACCGGCATGACGGCCGGCGTGGGGCTCTCCGGCGACCTCGCCAACCCCCGCAAGTCGCTGCCCCGGGGTACGCTCGCCGCCACGCTCACG
>JAWWAN010000470.1:0-3630 GCA_033721675.1 Rhodothermales bacterium
AGGTTGAGAGCGTTCGGGTTGATGCGGCAGTTGTCCTCCAGCAGCACGCCGCCCAGCCCGTACCGATCCCGCAACGCCCGCACGTCGTCATGCCCGGCGGCCACGAGCAGGTCGTTCGTCAGGTTGAAATACCAGCCGCTGCCGGACTTCTTGAGGCTTGCCGAGACAACGATCATCGCGTGGGAGAGGAGGCTAAAACCCGTTCTTCGGGTGGAGGGTGCGCGAAGGCGTATCATCCCGGGCTTGATCCGGGATCCCGCAGCCTGGCACCGTGCCGTACCGGGAGATCTCGGCTCGGGGGCCGGGACGATAAAACGAAGGTCTGCGCAACGGCATCCCGGAACGGGTATAACACACTGATTTCGTGAAAGATAGCGTTTGTATCGGCGGGCTGCCGTGAATCCTTGATGCGTTGGTGCTATCGGTAGCCGTTGCGGGCGAGCTCGGCGGCGGCCAGGCGCTCGGCGGCACGCAGGTCCTCGGGGGGGCGGCCCCGGTGGTTGCCGATAGAGCGCGTATGCGCGCTCTCCAGCCGCTTCCGCATCCCCCGCGAGAAAGGCACGCCGAGGTGGGCGGCCACGGCCTCGCCCTGCGGCAGCGGGTCGCGCATCAGGTCCTCGTACCGCAGGCGGAGAATCCGGCCGGACGCCGCGACCTCCGGCCGGGCGAAGAACGCCTCGCACCGGTTGACCATCGCTTTCCACATCCACACGGCGCGGACGTACGGCGAGGCAGCCAGGAACGCGTCGTCGTCTCCGTCCTCCACCCACCAGGGCACGTACCGGTGGTCCACCTTCCGCCCGAAGCGCATCTCGGCGCTGCGCAGGTGGGTCAGCTTCTCGTCGGTGAGGACGTCGTAGGTGCGGGTGAGGGAGTCGGCGCAGTCCCGCCCGTCGCGGTAGATGTAGACGAGGGGGGCGCCGGGGAGGGCGTCGTAGGCGAACTCGGGGGCGAAGCTGAAGAAGGGTTCCTTGTAGATCAGCCGCTCCACGGCCTGCTGCCCGCGCAGCGCATCCCACAGCGCCCCCGGCCCTGTCCGTGCGGACTTCCACTTCTGGAGGGCCGTGGCGCGGGCGTGGAACAGGCCGGAGCGCAGGTAGCGCAGGAGCGATTCCTTGAACTCCACCCGGAGGGCCGCCCGCACGGGCTCGGGTACCGGCTGGTTCAGGATCTGCGGGATGGCGGCGGGGAAGATGATGCCGTTGAGGCAGACCGTCGCCGGGGCAGCGTTGAGGGCGCGCAGCACGAACGTCGTGCCGGAGCGGGGGCAGCCGAAGACGACGCCGAAGTCAGGCTCCGAAGTCATAGCCGAAGTGTTCGATATCGACGTGAAACCAGCGGCGGACGACGTCGGCGGTCTCGGGGTCGTAGTAGTCGGTGTAGGGCCCCCGGCGCGTCGGCTTCAGGTGGGGCAGCGCGGCCCTCCGCCCGATGCGGTCGCAGACCACCTGGAAGTCCGCCTCCAGCGTCTCGAAGCGGCCGACGAAGTCCACCAGCAGGCGGTCTTCGTCGTCGGCGAGCCAGCGCCATTGCGGCATCAGCATACGGGGGCTGTTGTAGTAGGCCGGGTCCTGCTCGCCGAACGTCCGCCGGACCCACTCGGGGAAGGGGATCGGGTGGTCTCCGAGGCCGGTGGTGTTGGTCTTGATGCGGTAGTGATAGAGCGAGACGATGCGGTCCCAGGGGTTACGGACGAACGAGAACGTGAAGCGCTCGTCCCACCGCGTGGCGCCCAGCTCGGCGCGTTTTTCGAGCGCCGTCTTGTGCTCGAACCGAAGGCCAAGGGCCTGCTCGATGCTCGTGCCGGCCGTCTTGTTGATGTGGATGAAGACGAAGTCGTGGAGGTAGCGTGCACGCATGCCCCGGCCCCACGTCCGCATCTGTCGCACGAGGTGGCGCATGGGCGGTCTATGCTGGCAGGGGAGCGAGGTCGTTCGGCAAGCTACGCAAACCGCCGGGCCGGATGCTTCAAGCCTCGGCGAAATCGCCGTCAGCGGCGGCGGACGATCCACGGCCCCCAGTGCTTGGGGTTCAGCCGCGCCTCGCTCGGGACGTCCGAGACGGTCGTGTGGGTTTTGTTGCTCCAGTAGACGCGGGCGGTGGTCTCCCCGCCGTCGCCGAGGAGCACCCCGACGTCGCCGCGGAGCGCCAGGCCGTCGGCCGGCACGAGGCCGACGAGGTCGAGGGGGACGGCGAGCTCGTAGTCTCCGCCCCGCTGGGCGAGCCGCACGCGCGCGCTGACGTCGGCCACGCCGGCGAGGCGCACGTCGCCGATGGGCGAGGTGTAGACGGCCGCCTCGCCGGGCGCGTCGCCGCCCTTCGCCTGGTAGCGGGCGGCTCGCACCGGCCCCGTGAGGGGGTCGCCCGTGCGGGTGACGACGAGGCGCACGGCGCCCCGCTTCTTCGGTTTCTTGCCGCGCGGCGGAGGGGGCTGGATCATCAGGTCGAGGCCGCCGCCGGTGGCGAAGAGCATATGCAGGCCCTCGGCGGCGTCGTTGCGGAGCAGCGCGGGGTCGCCGGCGCGGAAGGTGGCGTAGAGCGTATCGCCCGCGATGGCGAGGGCGGCCTGGAGGCCCCGCCGGTCGTCGATCTCGGCCCAGTCGGCGGCGTCCCAGTCGCTCAGGTCGCCATCGAGGCGCGGGGCGGCGTCGCGGAGGGCGAGGGTGAGCGGGGCCGGTGGCTCGGGCGTGGCGGTCTCCCGGTGCGTCAGGGGGGCGGCCGGCGGGGCGTCTCCCACGGTCACGGTACCGGCGTCGAGCCGCCGCACGGTGCCGAGCCCCTCGACGCGGAAGAGGACGGTGTAGCCTTTGCCGGCGGCCAGGTAGAGCGTGCCGCTGCCCTGGAGCTGGGTGAGCGTCGGATAGAAGTGCTCTTCGTCGAAGCTGAAGCCCTCGACGACCTCGCCGGGTGCGGCGGCGGCGCGGCGCAGGGGCGGCACGGCGCGGACGTCGCCGCCCAGCTCGCCCAGGAACAGGCCGTCGGCGGTGAACAGGTAGATGGCGCCCTGGTCGCTGCCGAGGCCCCAGACGGCGCCGGCCTCGCCCTCCGGCGGGTACACGGCCGGCCCGAGCACGCGGGAGGTCTCGGCCAGTTCGCCGGGTCGGGCGGGCGGCCCGGGCGAGGCGGCCCGGTCGAAGTACGGGCTGTGGTACTGCCACCGGGGGGTGCCCTGGTAGAACCCCAGGATCGGGCCGCCGGCGCGGATCACCCAGCCGTCGTCAGTCTTCAGCACGTCGCCGGCGCCCTGCGGGCCGGCGTCGGCGAGGGTCGTCCAGGTGGCGAGGTCGTAGCGCGGCACGCCGTCCGCACCGAGGGCGGGCGCGTCGAGGGTGTGGAGCCACGAGGTGAGGATCGTCAGCCCTTCGCCCACGCCCACGCGCCCCGGCCCGCGCTCAGAGGCGGCGTACTGTACTTCCTCCGGCTGCACGAGGCCGTCGAGGTCGAGGTCGGACCAGACGAAGAAGAGCTGCTTGCGGGGAACGGTGGCGGGACGGTGCGCGGCCAGCTCGGGGCGGTCCAGGGCAGTCCAGCGGTGGTTCTCGTTGCGCCCATGGAAGCCGGCGGCGGCCACGAGGCGGGCGGCCCCGTCCTCCCACAGCCAGATGCCGACGACGCCGCGCATCCCGTGGA
>JAWWAN010000471.1:0-3623 GCA_033721675.1 Rhodothermales bacterium
GCTTCCGGCCCTGTTCCTCTTCATGCTGGGCACGGTGCTGGGCGTGCAGCTCGAGTCCGCGCTGTCTACCACCGACACGCTGGAGCAGCTGAAGAAGCTCGAAGACGCCTTTCTGATCATCAACAAGCGGTACGTCGAGGAGGTCGATGCCAAGACCCTCGCCGAGCACGCCATCGACGGCATGCTGGAGCAGCTCGACCCCCACTCGGCCTACATCAGCGCCGAGGAGATCCAGGAGGTGCAGGAGAGCTACCGGGGCTCGTTCGGCGGCATCGGCATCTGGTTCAACGTCGTCGACGACACCGCCCGCGTGGTGACGCCCATCGAGGGCGGCCCGAGCGAGGCCGTCGGCGTCCGCGCCGGAGACCGCATCGTCGCCATCAACGACTCGAACGCGGTGGGCCTGGACGACGACGCCATCAAGAAGCGCCTCAAAGGCCCCATCGGCACCACCGTCGACGTCGCGCTCAAGCGGCTGGGCGTCGAGAAGCCGCTCGCCGTGACCATCACGCGAGACCGCATCCCGCTCTACTCGGTCACGAGCAGCTACATGGTGGACGACCGGACGGGCTACATCAAGATCAGCCGCTTCGCCCAGACCACCTACCGCGAGTTCCGCGACAGCCTCGACGTGCTCCGCACGAAGGGCATGGAGCGCCTCGTGCTCGACCTGCGCGGCAACCCCGGCGGCATCATGGACGCCGCGGTCTACATCGTCGACGAGATGCTGCCGGACGAGCAGACCATCGTCTACACGCAGGGCCGGGCCGTGCAGGACCAGATGTACCGCTCCTCGCGCCCCGGCACGTTCGAGGACCAGCCGGTGATCGTGCTCGTCAACGAGGGCAGCGCGTCGGCCAGCGAGATCGTCGCCGGCGCCCTCCAGGACCACGACCGCGCCCTCATCGTCGGGCGCCGGACGTTCGGCAAGGGGCTCGTCCAGAACCAGTTCCCGCTGCCGGACGGGAGCGTCCTCCAGATGACCACGGCGCGCTACTACACGCCCTCCGGCCGCCTCATCCAGACGCCCTACGAAGACGGCGACCAGGACAGCTACCGCGAGCTGAAGTTCGCCGACTTCGAGGAGGCCACGTTCCAGCCGCGCCAGTACATGGAGCGGATCCCGGACTCGCTCAAGTTCGAGACCACGCACGGACGCATCGTCTTCGGCGGCGGCGGCATCCTGCCGGACGTCGTCGTCGCGCCGGACACGAACCGCGCGCCGATCCTGCGGGCGACCTTCGCCGGCCTGCTCGACGGCCCGTTCGTGACCTACTTCCGCCGCCACGAGCAGCAGCTCCGCGACACGTGGGGCACGCGCCGGGCGGCCTTCCAGAACACGTTCGCCGTGAGCGAGGCCATGTTCGACGAAATCTGGGACCTGGCCGAGACGGAGGGTGAAGTGACCCTCACCGACGATCCGGCCAAGGTCTCGTGGGAAGACCTCGTGTTCTCGCGGGCCGAGCTGGCGCAGCACCGCGGCACCGTCGAGATCTACCTGAAGGCGCTCATGGCCCGCCAGCTCTTCGGCACCGAGGCGCTCTGGCCCATCTATCACCAGATCGACCCGACCTTCCAGGAGGCGCTCAAGCTGTGGGACGAAGCCGGCACGCTGGCGACCCACACGCGCACCGGCGAGCCCATCGGCGCGTCGGACATGCGATAGCGTGCTTCTGCCTACCCCGCAGGCCCCCGCGCCCCGCCGACCCGGATCGGCGGGGCGCGGTGCGTTCTGGGGCCGCCGCCCGGGGGCCATGGCGTCGTGCCAGACCGCCTTTTTACGTTCTTGTATCGGGGGCGGCGCGGCGGATCTCTCCGCGCGCCGTCCTCTTTAACCGACCGTGCCCCATTTCTCCTCGTTCGCCGCTATCGCCATGCGCCGCCTGTACCTTCTCCCCGCCCTTCTCCTGGCCGCCTGCTCGGCCTCGGTGCAGACCACGGACCCGTCGCCCCCGGCCGCCGTCGTCGAGGTGCCACCGCTGGAGCGGCCCGTGCGGGCTGTGCCGGAAGCCATCGTCCTGCCCGGCGCCTTCGAGGCGGCGATCGCAGCGGGCACCCGCACGCGCAGCGGGGCGCCGGGGCCGAACTACTGGCAGCAGGAGGCGGACTACACGCTCGAAGCCCGCCTCTTCCCCGAGACGCACCGCCTCGAAGGCACCGCCCGCATCCGCTACACGAACCGCTCCCCGAACCCGCTGCCGCTCCTCGTGCTGGAGCTGGCGCAGAACCTCCACGCCGAGGGCGCGCTCCGGGCCGAGCCCGTCGAGGTCACCGGCGGCGTCTCCGTCGAGCGCGTGGTGCTGGACGGCCAGGAGCTGACGACGCCCGTGCAGGCACCGCCCGGCTATATGGTGGACGGCACCCGCCTCGTCCTCGGGCCGCCTGCCCCCATCGCGCCCGGCGCGACGGCCGAGCTGGAGATCGACTGGTCGTTCGTCATCCCGCAGGCCGGCGCGGGCGGGCGCATGGGCTACAGCGAGGACGATCTGTACTTCCTCGCGTACTGGTACCCGGCGATGATGGTCTATGACGACGTCTACGGCTGGTTCACCGATCCCTTCACCGCGACCGCCGAGTTCTACCACGGCTTCGGAGACTACGACCTCACGGTGGAGGCCCCGGAAGGCTGGGTCGTGATGGCGACGGGCGCGCTCCAGAACCCGGAGGCCGTGCTCGCCCCGGACGTCGCCGCGCGGATGCGCGCGGCCCACGCCAGCGACGCGCCGATGATCGTCGCCGGCCCGGACGACGCGGCGACCGCCACGAGCGACGACGGCCGCCTGCGCTGGCGCTTCACCGCCGAGAACGTCCGCGACGTCGCCTTCAGCGCCACGCGCGCCTCCACCTGGGAGGCCGCCCGCACCCCGGTGGGCGACCGCGACGGCGACGGCCAGACGGAGTATACCGCCATCAACACCTTCTGGCGCGCGCAGGCGCCGCTCTGGAGCGAAGTCACACGCTACCAGCAGCATTCCATCACCTTCCACTCCGCCTTCACCGGCCTGCCCTACCCGTGGCCCCACATGACCGCCGTGGAGGGCGCCGGCATCATCGGCGGCGGCATGGAGTTCCCCATGATGACCCTCATGGGCGACTACAACGCGCGCGGCGACAGCGCCCTCTACAACGTCACCGCCCACGAGCTGGCCCACATGTGGATCCCGATGATCACCGGGCTCAACGAGCGCCGCTTCGCGTGGATGGACGAGGGCGCCACCACCTTCCTCGAAAACCAGGCCCGCAAGGACTTCTACCCCGGCCCGGACCACGAGCGCGGCGACCGCGACAACTACCTCAACGTGGCACGCGCCGAGCAGGAAGGCGAGATCATGCGATGGTCCAACTTCCACTACCCCGGCCCGTCTTACGGCATCGCCAGCTACAGCAAGCCCGGCACGCTCCTCTCCACGCTCCGCGCCGTTCTCGGCGAGGAGACCTTCATGCGCGGCTACCGGATGTTCATCGACCGCTGGGCCTACAAGCATCCCTATCCCTACGACCTCTTCAACACGTTCGAGGACGCCGCCGGGCGCGACCTCGACTGGTTCTGGCACAGCTGGTATTTCGAGACGTGGACGCTGGACCAGGCCGTGGCCGGCGTGACGATGGACGGCGGCCGCGCC